>JAVVPO010000048.1:0-19401 GCA_036655715.1 Cellulosilyticaceae bacterium
TCCCTTTTAGGCGGACCTCCCCTCAAACAACTATTCAATACCTTTTTAACACTCTCATTACAACGCTTGTCTCCTTTTATTTTTTAAGAGAAAAGCAAAAAGGACTGATTTCTCAGCCCTTGATATTACTACAAATTGGAATGATGAGACTCGAACTCACGACCTCTTGCCCCCCAGACAAGCGCCCTACCACCTGGGCCACATCCCATTACTATAAAACCACCTTTTATTTATATGCTTTATAGTACCATAATAGACTTTATTATTCAATATTGTTTTTTACTCAAATTAAAATAATTTAGTTATTTAAATCTTTAACTAATACATATCTTCTAAGCCCACCATATTTCAGTTTATCTTTCTTCACCTCATATCCTAATTTTTTAAAGGTATTTACGCTGAACTCATTGTAAGGAGAAGCTGTAGCACATATGATTTCCATACCATTTGCCTTACTTATCACTTCTAATGCTTCACAAAGTATTTGTTGTAATCTATTGCCTCTAAACTCTGCACTTACAATAGTGCACTCTATCTGCCCTGCTTTAAGTACTTTTTCTTCTTCTACTTCTAAATCATAAGCATAGTTATGCTTGTCATATCCTTTTTCCACATAGATACCCATGGCAATAAGCTGATTTTCTTCTGTTACGAAGCCTAGTACTACACCACCATTATTGAGTTCTGCTTCAAACTCATCTCTTTCAGAAGCTACGTAAATTTGTGGATCTTCTAATCCGTCTACTATCACTTGTTGTAACTCTATCATTTGATCTATATAACTTAAATCTAATTTTTTCAGACTGATTCTTACTCGTTCACCACTTTTTCTTTTTACTTCTAATGCCTTATTCATCTCATCCTCCATGTATCTCATCATTTTATTTATCATTATTCTATTACTAACTCCTAAAACTTACAATCCCAGAGTTCTCTCTTCTATAAAAAAATTAGGAATAGCTTATTGCCATTTCTGATTCTCACATCTTAAGATAATTCCCACTACACATCAATGTTGTAATGACATCATTATCTTTTTATGGTACAATGTCCTTATAAATTAATAAAAAGGAGGCAGTCGTATGATTTTAACTGTTACAATGAATCCAGCGATTGATAAAATTTACTTTGTTACTAACTATACTCTTGGTGAAGTCCATAGACCCAATCAAGTCATTGCATCTCCTGGTGGTAAAGGCTTAAATGTAGCAAGAGTATCTCATATCTTAGGCCAAACAGTAGGCGCTACTGGCTTACTCGGTGGTGGCAATGGTGCCTTTATAGATAAAGCCGTTCAGGAATTAGGTATGAAAAGTGAGTTTGTCGGTATTGAAGGTGAAACAAGAATTTGTATTAATGTATCTGATGAAGTACATGGCCATTCTACAGAAGTCTTAGAACCAGGTCCAACTATCTCAGCCGAAGAAAGTGAGACTTTCCTTGCTGCCTTTGATAAGATGATTCAAGGTTATGATATTATCGCTTTATCAGGAAGTTTACCAAAAGGACTATCTGCCGCTTATTACAAAAAACTTATTGAAATTTGTCATACATATAACAAAAGGGTATTACTTGATTCAAGTGGCGAAGCTTTTGCTACTGGATTAGATGCTATTCCTTACTTAGTTAAGCCTAATAAAGATGAAATCAAGCAGTTCTATAGTGAAGAAGTTCATACTATTTCTGATGCTGTAAAGGCTATTCATTTCTTTAAAGAAAAAGGTATTGAGCTACCTATCATTAGTATGGGAAAAGATGGATGCTTAGCTGGGATTGAAGATAAAGTCTTCCACTTCACACTTCCTCCTGTTACCGTCACCAATACAGTAGGCTCTGGTGATTCCTTTATTGCAGGATGTGCAGTAGGTCTTGATCGTGGTTATACCTTAGAAGATACTGTGAAACTTGGCTGTGCCTGTGGAACAGCTAACACACAATTTGCTCAAACTGGGTTTGTAACAAAAGAATTAGTTGAAACTTACTTTAATCAAGTTCAAGTTACTCAGCTCGCTTAATTAAAAAGAGGATTAAATCAAAAGTTTATTTAAACTTCTGATTTAATCCTCTTTTATTTACTATATAAATGGTACTATATAAACTTTATCAGCTTATTCTGCAACTTCTTCTGTAGTTAAGAATTTTACAAGAGCCTCTGATGCTTCTTTTTCATCTTCTCCGTCTACAATAAGTTCCATTTCTGCCCCTTTAATAGTCCCTAATGACATCATTCCCATAATACTTTTAGCATTTACTTTTTTCTCTTGTACTACGATAGATATGTGGCTTTCATACTTGCTAGCAATCTGTACAAATAACGCCGCAGGTCTTGCCTCTAATCCATTTTTAAGTTGTAAGCTAATAGTTTCTTTTATCATTTCACTATTCCTCCTCTTTGTTCCTTTATTTGATCTGCAATTTCACTTATTCTTCGCAACCTATGATTGACACCTGATTTACCTACTGATGGACTAAGTAACTCCCCTAACTCTTTTAGGGTTGCACTTGAATACTCTAACCTATACCTAGCTATTTCTTCTAAATTATCGGGTAACGAAGATAAGCCAACCGTATTTTGTAGGTACTCTATATCTTGAACTTGTCTAACTGCTGCTGAAACAGTTTTATTAAGATTTGCTGTTTCACAATTTACAAGTCTGTTGACATTATTTCTGACCTCTTTAACAATACGTATATTTTCAAGCTCCATAAGTGCTACATGAGCACCTATGATATTAAGTAAGTCTACAATCTGTGAGCCTTCTTTTAAGTATACCACATAATTGTTTTTACGGGTTACTATTTTTGCATCCATCTCTAGAGTATTCATTACTTCTTGTAAGTATTTTGCATGCTCTAAAGTAGGTGAAACAAACTCTAAGTGATAACCTTTTACAGGATCACTCACTGACCCACCACCTAAAAATACTCCTCTTAGGTAAGCTCTTTTACAACAAATACTTTGTACTATAGTTTGGTCCATATAATCTCTAAGTATCCACTTATTTTCATCTTGGATTAAAATAGTTGTTGCCATAAGCATTTTTTCAGTTTGACTAAAGTCACTTACTTCTAATCTATACGTTTTCTTCTTTTTGCTCTTTGCAGTCATCAGGATGACCTCAGTATTAATATTAAAAGTATTTTTAATCATTGTAAAGTATTTTATAGCAATTGCTTCATTTTCTGTTTGAAATTCTATCGTATATCTTCCCCTAGATTCCTTAATTTGCCCTGCCATTAATATGAATGCGCCTATCTCTGCAATCATACAATGCCTTGCACCTAATGGAACCTTAATGAGCTCTTCTCTTACATTTGAGGAAAAAGACATTCACCTCACCTCTTTATATCTTCAAATATATAGTCTGCTAGTTTATAAGAATCATGTCTTACATAATTTTTATCTGGATGAACTTTTACTAAAGGTACTTCTATGCGCTTTACTCTTTGCCAGAGGCTATCTTCTTTATCTATTGCTAAAAGGTGTGCACCTTCTTCGATATATTTTGCCATATACTCAGCAGGCACTTCTTGGTTATTAACAATCGTTGTATCTATAGCTTCATCACCTATATACTTCTCAATCGCACGAATATGATCTTCTACACTAAACCCAGTGGTTTCTCCTGGCTGGCTCATGATATTAGATATATATATTTTGTGTGCTTTTGAACGCCCTATAGTCTTACCTACTTGGCTAACTAATAGGTTAGGTATAATACTTGTATATAGACTTCCTGGCCCTAACAAAATAATGTCTGCTTCTTCAATAGCCTGAATAACTTCTTCTGCTGGCATAGGATTTGATGGCTGCAAAACAATATCTTTAATCATCACTCTATGCTCTTTGCTATATTCAACAATTTCAGTTTCACCTACGATACATTCACCATTTTCAAATGTAGCATGTAAGTCTACATCCTCTAATGTAACTGGTAATACTTTGCCTGTTATAGCTAATACATTGCCAGTTACTTTAACAGCATTTTCAAAGCTACCACTTACATCAGCTAATGCTGCAAGGAACAAGTTACCGAAGTTTTGTCCTTTTAGTGTGCCCTCTTTGAACCTATGCTGTAAAAGTTGTTCCATAATAGGCTCTGTATTGGCTAATGCTACTAAACAGTTTCTAATATCTCCAGGCGGTGCGATATTCATTTCTTGCCTAAGCTTTCCTGAGCCACCTCCATTATCGGATACCGTGACAATGGCTGTAATATTAGATGTATATTTTTTGATCCCTCTAAGCATTGTAGAAAGACCCGTTCCTCCACCTATTGCTACTACCTTTATATCTGACTCATGATTATTCATATCATTTACCTCGTTTATTATCTTTATCAATATCTCTATATTGAATGGTTACTGAGTTCCCTTGCTCTTGCAAATGTTTACATAGTTCATTCCCTATAACTACCGAACGATGTTTCCCCCCTGTACAACCAACTCCTATAACCAGCTGATTCTTACCTTCTTTCATGTAATGAGGAATAAGAAAATCTATCATGTCTTCTAACTTAACGATAAATTCCTTTGTTACATCAAACCGAAGTACATAGTTCTTAATAACTGCTTCATTCCCTGTAAGTGGTCTCATCTCTGGAATATAGTATGGATTAGGTGCAAATCTTACATCATATACTAAGTCTACATCAATTGGCATGCCATATTTGAATCCAAATACTAATATAGTAATCATAAGATTTTTAAACTCTGCTTTTTCATTATAGATTTTGTTTAGCACTTCTTTTACATCTTTAGGTAAAATATGTGTTGTATCTATAATATAATCTGCTTTAGCTTTCACATCTTTTAGAATCTCACGCTCTTTTTCTATGCCTTCGTGTATTCTTTCATTACGTGCTAAAGGATGCATTCTTCTTGTTTCTTTGTACCTTTTAATAAGGACATCGTCCTGACAATCAAAAAATAGTATTTTAAAGTGAAATCCTGAGTACTCTAGTTTTTGAAGACTACTAAATAAATCTTCAAATAAAGTACCTCCTCTAATATCTATTCCAAGTACTACTTTATCATAGCTATGTTTCTTATCTGTTATAAGTTCTGCAAAGTTTGGAATAAGTGTTGGAGGTAAGTTATCTACACAATAATATCCTATATCTTCAAAGTGCTTTATCGCTGTACTCTTTCCTGCGCCGGACATTCCTGTAACAATAATAAATTCCATCTTTATCCCTCCAGTATAGGAGCCTTTCTTTTGCACTTATCTTTCTCCTATGATTCTAACTTCTGCTTCTAATTCAACATTAAATCTCTCTTTTACAACCTTTTGTACATGCTCAATAAGCTGCATCACATCTTCAAATGTTGCATCACCTTTATTGATTACAAATCCACAGTGTTTCTCAGATACCTGAGCGCCGCCTACCTCATAACCGCTTAAGTCACTATCCATAATCAGTTTACCTGCAAAGTGACCTACTGGTCTTTTAAAGGTACTTCCTGCACTTGGATATTCAAGTGGCTGCTTATCTTTTCTACGGCCGGCTAAATCCTTCATTTTGGCTGTAATCTCTTCTTTATTCCCTGGTTGTAATGCTATAACTGCTTCAAGAACAATATATCCTTTTTTCTGAATGATACTTGTTCTATATCCTAATTCTAATTGATCTTTAGTAAATGTCTGTATTTGACCTTGTTGATCTATTATCTCAGCTTGTAAAATAACATTTTTCATCTCACCATCGTATGCCCCTGCATTCATCGTAACGGCTCCACCAAGCGTTCCAGGTATACCATGTGCAAATTCAAATCCTGTTAAATCTGCTGACTCTGCAGTCTTAGCAATACGTGCTAGCAAGGCTCCTGCCTCTGCTATAATCATGTTACCTTCTCTACGCATTTCAGAAAGATTCTTACTTACTTCTATAATAACCCCTCTAAATCCTTTATCTGATACAAGTAAATTACTTCCGTTCCCTATAATATAATAAGGTACTTGATTTTCTTTGCATATTCTAATAGCATCTACAAGCTGCAACTTGGTTGTTGGTGAGACAAATACATCTGCCACTCCACCTATTTTAAAGCTTGTATGCGACTTCATTGGCTCATTTTCTTTGATGTTTGCCTTTGGTATCATTGCTGATAATAATGCCATAATCTTTGTTGTTTCCACTTCGTTCACTCCTTGCTTAGGATACCAGTCGTTCATTATTATAATATACATTATTTTTTATTCTAATGATAGTATTTTTTAATCTGGGCTAGATTTTAAACTCAGCCCTACTTCCAGTATTGGTTGCAACGATTTCTAGCCTTGCTGGAATTTGTTCTTTAAGTTCTTTTACATGAGATATAATCCCTACAAGTCTTCCTGTATCTCCAAGGTTTAGTAAAGTTTTAATAGCTAAATCAAGAGCTTCTTCATCTAATGTGCCAAACCCTTCATCTATAAACATAGTATCTAAAGAAGTGGCCCCAGCAAGTCTTTCTATTACTTCTGATAAACCTAATGCCAAGGCTAAAGCAGCCATAAAGCTTTCGCCACCAGACAAAGTATTAACAGGTCTTGTCTGCCCTACATAATTATCTTTAACGGTAATATCTAGCCCTGCTTGTTTCCTTTTATCTTGTCTATCTCCAGCCCTATAAAGTTCATACCTTGAACCAGTCATTGGTTTCAACTTATTATTAGCACTTTTTAAAACTTGCTCAAAAATACTACTTTGAATATATCTTTCAAAAGATAGCCCTTTTGAATTTTTACCTTTAGCAATGGTCGATACACTACCCAGTGTATGCTGCTTATGGATTATCTTCATACTCTTACTATAGAGTGTTTCCATCTGAGTACTTATCTTGGAGTGCACTGCTATATAATCTATTATCTTATTATAAGTAGCTTGCCCATTTTCTCTTTTACCCATCATTTCCTCATAATTTAATTTGGTCTCTTCTAGGTGTTGGGTATTAAAATCTTTGGTTTTTTCTTCTAATTCTTTTACTTTATTTTCAAGAACTGCTTTACTCGTCTCATAAACTTCTATAGCACTTCTCATGTTTTCTATCTGATTTAATATCTTTTTAACTGTATCATAAACTTCTTTACTTTCAAATCCGGCTTCCTCTAACTGTGTCTTAAAGTTATCTTCCTTATGAAGTTTTTGTTTTTCTAGTTGCTTATTTTCTGCTATTTTGCCTTCTAAACTCACTTCTAATCTTGTTTTATCTTCTTTTACTTTCTCAAACTCTTTGTTTAACTGGCTATGCTTTTCTTCAATCAACATATACTCTGTACGTATAGCTTTGAGTTTGCCTTCTAGCGCCTCTTTGGAGTGTAAGTCTTCTGGTAATTGCTTTTGTACTTCTTCTATTTTTGTTGTTAATTGGCCTAAGCTAATTTGATTGCCTTTGATTTCTTGGCTTAGCTTCTCTTTGCTCTCTTCTAACTCACTTACATCGGTTTTATAAATCTGCATTTTCTTTTGATCTTTGCTTATTTGTTCTATTTGATTTTTTAACTCAGTCATTTTACTGGCTACTTCTAGCTGTACCACACTGTTAATGGCTTCATGATTTGCTAATACTTCAGTTGCTCTTTCCTTAATAGCATCTAGTTCTTCTTTTAAACGAACTCCTGCTTCTCGGATATTACTTTGCTCTTCTTGTTTTTGTCTGACTTCCCCAGTTACTTTTAGCTTATCAGCTTCCTTTTTCCTAATGTCACTTAGTTCTATATGCTCATGTGTAATCTTTGCCTTACTTGGATGGGATAATGAACCACACACAGGGCAAGGAGCTGACTCTTCTAGCGTCTTAGCAATCTCCCCTGCTTGATTTTGTAACCAGCTACTAAATAAAATATCATACTCTGCTGTAATCTCAGTTTCTCTTTGTCTAAGGTCTGTAATCTCTTTACTAATACCTACGTATTTATTTCTGGTATCCTTTAGCACCACTTCCTTAGCCGCCATATCTTCCTTTAAAAGAATAATCTGATCGATTTGCTGCTTATATAATTGCTGCTTGGTCAGGGTAGCATTTAAAACTTCTCGGTACTCTATCTGCTTTTGCGCAGTTTCAATATAGTCTTTACCACTCTGAATTTTCAGGACTTTTGCTTGTAGCCGTTCCTCTTGTCCTTTAATATCTAGTAGCAAGAGCTTTTGCACCTGTTTATCGTTAGATAATTCTTCTACTTTTGGCAGGTAAGTTTCCCATATACTATACTGCTTTTTTAATTCTTCTACATAAGGTAGTTTTCCTTTTGACGCTTCTCTTTGTACCTCTACACTTTCTAACTTCTCACCAACTGCTTTTACCTGTTGCTTCAAGCTTTCTATTAACTGATATATTTCTAAAATATGTGTTTGTACTTCTATAATACCTTCTTCTAATGGCATAAGCTTTTCTGCCTTTTGTCCCCACTCTACTTGCTTTCTAAGGTTTAAGTAGTGAGATGCTTTTTCGTGAAGTTCAGTCAGCTTTTCCTTTGCTTCTTGCTTTTCTATTAAAGCATTATACTTTTCATTTTGTATAATAAGCTTTTTTTGTAAACTATCTAATTTATTTTTAAGCGCTACTAGCTCTTCCCCTAGATTTTCTTGTAACTGGGCCTTTGCTGTAGATTTCTCTTTTAAAATTTCCACCACTTGAGGCGCATTTTTCAAGACCTTTGTCTCTATATATTGGCCAAGAATCTCATCATCTTCACGGTCTATGTTACCCAGAAGATTGGTGTACGCCATTTCGTGTACCTTTAGTTCTTCAGCTAGCTTACTATTCATCTGATCTAGCTGTTGTTCAATCTTCTCATACATACCTGTTTCAAAAATATCTTGAAGAATCTTTTGTCTTTCCTTACTATCTACTGTTAGAAGCTCCCTGAATTTATTTTGAGCAATCATAATGACTTGTCTAAACTGTTCGATATTAAATTTCAATAACTCATTGATTTTTCTATCTACATCCATCTGCTTCTCACTAAGGGTTATGAACTTTTCCCCATCCCACTGAGAGAGATTAACTTTAGGAAGCTGCTCTGTTGTTCCTGTCCCTTTTAACTTAGGTCTTTCAAATCTTGGAGAGCGAAAAATCTTGTACTCTTCACCTAATACTGTAAATATAAGCTCTACTTCAGCACCTTGCTCAGGCTTTGCAAATTTACTGCGCATATTTTCCGCACTACGCTCTCCGCCATTGGTATATCCATATAAGGCATAGCACATAGCATCTAATATGGTGGTCTTTCCGGCCCCCGTTGGTCCATGGATTAAAAAGATATTTGCCTCTGTTAACTTCGTAAAATCAATAATTTGCTCCTCCCCATAAGGACCAAAAGCTATCATGGTTAATTGTTTAGGTCTCACAATTCTCCCTCCTCCAATGCTCTAATGACTTCTTCTATATAATGTTTTTCAGCTTCTTCAAACTCAACATCCCCTACATAATCAAGAAATTCCATAAATAGCTCTGTCGCACTCTTACTTCTTTGGTAGGCTAGCTCTTCCATTTCTTGCTCTATACTCTTCTTAGCTTCTCGTTCACTAATGAATTC
This sequence comes from Cellulosilyticaceae bacterium, assembly GCA_036655715.1. Taxonomy (GTDB): domain Bacteria; phylum Bacillota; class Clostridia; order Lachnospirales; family Cellulosilyticaceae; genus JAVVPO01. The sequence goes on from JAVVPO010000048.1 coordinate 9,521, forward strand.
TACACCTAATGTTCTTGGGTAGATTTTCTTAAGTATACTCATAATATCGGGTATAGGTTGTCCAATAATCTTAGCAAAGATATAGTCATCCTTTTCAGATTCCGTCTCTACTGTTGCTTTAACTATTATATCTTCTAAACTCCCTGTTAAAATACGTAAATCTCTTTTTGTTTGCAATGCTATATTTTGAATCTTTACCAGTTCATTTCCCTTAATCTCTAAAAGGGTTACTCCCTTTTGATGCCCTGCTTCTGATGTGGAGTACTTAAGAAGTGAACCACTGTACCTAATGTATTCTTCACTTATTTTCTGTGGCTTGTGCAAATGCCCAAGTGCCGTATAGGTAAAGTCTTTAAAATGATAAGCTCCAACTAGTTCAGCTGTTCCTACTGCGCACAAATTCTTCTCAGAATCTGAAGGATCTCCTCCAGCTACAAATGCATGAGCCACTGCGATACTTGCACCACTTCTTTTTTCTTTTTTTATTTCTTCTACCAGATAAGCCATGCTTTCTTCATGTGACTTAATCGTCTCATCTTGTGCAATATCTCTTACGATGCCTGGTGTCATATAAGGTATCATATAAATATCTATACTTTCTTCCTCTTTATCTATGGTTATACGCTTGTATCCTGTATCACACTGCCCTACAATGTGTAAATCTTGTCCCTCAAATAAGCTACTTCCAAAATGAATCTTCGTCCCACTATCATGATTTCCTGCTATAACCACTGTTGGTATCTGCTGCTTCATAATCATTTCATTCAGAAAATAATTAAATAACCTTATAGCTTCATCTGATGGCTGTGATTTATCGTAGACATCCCCTGCTATAATAAGTAAATCAATCTCTTCTTCCTTTGTATAGGCTAATAACTTATCTAAAATATACTTTTGATCTTCTATCAAACTATATCCATGCAAGGATCTACCTAAGTGCCAATCCGATGTATGTATTACTTTCATATGCTCACCTCATTTGTCTATATTTACCTTTTATCTATAGTATACTCTTTTTTTTGACATTATACCCACCTATTCAAACATATAATATCAGTTCCCTCCGGCAGTGAGAAAAACGATTTCTCTATGCACCTATGTCATTTAAAAATAGAACTGTCCTATTACATATAAAAAAAGGGACATCTCAAATGGTTGTCCCCCAAAGGCTTAGGCTATCTCTAAAAAGCTATCTATCTTCTAGTCTTCCCATAATTCATCCATATATTTTTTTATAAGCTTTGCTCTGCCTGCTGTTGCACGCTCATCTACTGTGATAGTTAGTGCCTCATCCTCAGTGACTAAGAGCACATCACCTTCTTTAATAATCTTAGGCAAAAATTTGCAACTTACCTCCACAAAACTTTTGTCCTCTGCCTCTAACCTAGCTACTCCATTCGTAATCTTATCTACTATAAATTTCATAAAATTTCTCCCCTTTATTTTTCTGTTTGTACCTTGATGCCATCTCCACTACTTATCATGGTGATATCACCACTTGTTTGAGAATCATAGTATGTAATCCCTTTAGTATTTAAAGTATCTAGTGTTTCTTTATGTGGATGTCCATATTTATTATCCACTCCTGAAAGGATAATAGCATATTCAGGATTTACAGCTTCTACAAATTCTAGTGAACTAGATGTACTACTTCCATGATGCCCAAGCTTTAATACATCTGCTTGTAAGTCTACCCCTGCAGCTACTAATTCATGTTCTATTTCCTTTTCTGCATCCCCAGTAAAGATAAAACTATCTTCACCATTCGTTACTTTCATTACGATACTATAATCATTTAAATCTTGATACTCTTCTTTTATAGGGGATAACATTTCTACTTTTATATTCTCTCCAAAAGTAAATGTCACACCAGCCTTGCCTGTTGTTATTTTATACCCTTTGTTTTTAATAGATGTTAATACACTCTCATAAGTCTTTGTTGTATGTGCTTTCTTCGGCATATAAATTTTACCTATTTCAAACTGATCAATGATTTTATCCAGTCCACCTATGTGATCAGCATGTGGATGTGTCCCAACTAAGTAATCTATTTTACTTATGCCTCTATCTTTAAGTTGCTGTACTAAATCTTTCTCTGTAGCATTATCTCCCGCATCAATTATCATTACCTCATTACTAGCCTGAAGTAAGATAGCATCACCTTGTCCGATATCTATAAATTCTACTCTTAATTCTTCACTTGTCGTCTCTATGTTTTCTTGCATCTGTCCTTGTGTACTATCTTGCTTCTCTTCTATAACAGGCTTATTTTGTATGTCACTTTGAGCTGGTGTACATCCAGTAAGTACAAATATTAATGCCATTATAATCACTGATAATTGTTTAAAGTATTTTTTCATAGTTGTCTCCCTAAATGGTGTCTGATTTTTATGTACTTATTTATTCCTTCATAAAAAATACGTCTATCTTCTTTTAGATAAACGCATTCTTTAGATAGCTGCTATAGAGTAATAACAGAATTAGCATTTAACAAAATATCTGTTATTTCATCCATGTGAGTAATTCTTCCTGTTAATAAGGAATTCTGTCCACAAACCTTATAGACACACGTACCACAAGCTAGAAGTTCTACACCTGATTCCTCTAGTGCTTGCAATATATCTATATAGGAAGATCCATGGGTTAATAGTTTTACAGCTGAGTTATAGAATATAATTGCATCTGGCTTTGTTATACTTGCTAGAGTCTTCCTTAGAAATACCCCTAGTAACGTACGCCCTACGCTTCCATCACCTTGACCTAATATCTCGCTATTGATAATAACTATCTTATTATACACTATTCTCCTCCCCTTCTATTTCTATTTCTATCTATAAATATAGTATGCATAGTGAATAGATGGGGTGAATGATGCTATATTTCTTTTCTCTTGCAGTATAGTACGATATCTACTATTCCCTTTGCTATAGTGCATACTAAAAAGACTAAGTTAATAATAAATCCCGCTATCGCAATACCTTTATTTCTCTTATTCTTCATGCCTACAGCCCCTAATACTGTTCCTACAATAGTAATAGGTAATCCTATAATAGGTACTATCCAACCTAATGAACTAATAATACCTAGTATAAAAGATGTCCATGCATTTGTATTGGGTCTTGCAACAGGTACTATTTGTGGCGTCATATCGATACTATCATTTGTATCATCTTGATCTACAAGATATTCTTTAGTATAAAACTCTATTTCTTCTTCATTACAGCTCTTTTTCTTTATCATTTTAATCCTCCATCAATTATTTTTTATTATTATTTCTATTATATATAATTTAAATCTTTTTGGAAAGCCTAACCTAAGAAAAATAAGCTATAGTGTAGAATCTTATCGATTCTTTCACTATAGCTTATCTTTGTACTAGTTTGCTGCCTTTACTTCTGTCCAAATACGAGAATAAGTTTGAAGCATTTCAGATGGATCATTGAACATCTCTGCATCTTTTGTTAATGCTTCATCTGGATAAGCCACTTCACTATTTTTTATCTCTTCTGGAAGTAATTCACGCGCCTCACTAATTGGTGTTGAATAACCAATATACTCAGCATTTAATGCTGCTATCTCTGGGCGACACAAGAAATCAATATACTTATGTGCATTCTCATAGTTTTCAGCACCTTTTGGCACGGCAACACCATCTACGAACAGGTTTGTTCCTTCTTTTGGTAAGACATATTTAAGATCTGGGTTTTCCGCAATCATTACTTGTGCATCACCAGCCCATGCAAGCATCATAGCTGCTTCACCATTTTGCATCTTGCCTTTACCTTCATCCCCAACATAAGCAAGTACTAATGATTTTTGCTTAATTAACTCTTCTTTTGCAGCTTCTAATTCTGCTGAATCTTTTGTATTCATAGAATACCCTAATTTTTTAAGTGCTACCATGATAGAGTCACGCTCACTATCATACATAAAAATTTGTTTTTCATAGGTTGGATCCCACATATCCGCCCATTCATCTATCTCAGTACTTACTAATGTCTGATTATATACAATTCCCATTGTTCCCCACATATAAGGTATTGAATATTCTTCATTTGCATCATGAGATAAACCTTTAAATCTATCATCTATTTTTTCATAATTAGTCAATAAACTCTTATCTAATGGCTCAAGTCTACCTTCTTTTGCCATCTTCTCAATCATATAGTCCGAAGGTACAACTACGTCATATTGTGCGCCGCCAGATACAACTCTTGCATACATATCTTCATTTGTTGGATACACATCATAAATAACTTTAATCCCAGTTTCCTCTTCAAACATACGATTAACTTCTTCATCAATATAATCGCCCCAGTTGTATACTTTAACAACTTCCTTTGTTCCACTAGAACATCCTGTCAAACTTGCTAATGCTGCCCCAACCAATGATATCGCTACTAATGATTTGATCTTTTTCATCTCTAATAATCCACCCTTCTTCATTGACTTTATATTTTTTAGTATTCTTGTTTACTTAATTTCTTTGCTTGTTTATTTGCTCTTACATTAACAACTACTAATATAATCATAATAACACTAAACATAATAGTAGATATAGCATTAATCTTAGGACTCACACCACGTCTTGCCATTGAGTAAATTTGTATAGATAATGTATTTACACCTGATCCTGTATTAAAGAAACTTACTACGAAATCATCTATAGATAAAGTAAAAGCTATAAAAGCCCCTGATATAATTCCAGGTAATATCTCTGGAAGAATAACTCTCTTAAATGCATACATCGGTGTTGCTCCTAAATCTAATGCCGCTTCATAAACATTTTGGTTCATTGTCTTAAGTCTTGGCATAACAGAAAGTATGACATAAGGTATACAAAATGTTACATGAGATAAAACCAACGTAATAATACCAAATGGTATGTTGATAGCTTTAAATAATAACATTAAAGAAATACCAATAACGATATCTGGACTAAGTAATGGAATGTATGTGATATTCATAATGATATTACGTTTCCAATCAGTCAGTTTATCAATTCCAAGCGCTGCTAAAGTACCTATAATTGTTGCAATAATAGCTGATAAAGTCGCTACTAAAATAGTATAATAGAAGGCTCTTTGAATACTTGGATCATTAAATAGTTCAATATACCACTTAATAGAAAATCCCTGCCAAGAAGTTGTTTTAGATTCATTAAATGAATACACCATGAGTAGTGCAATTGGTGCATAGAGTACTAATAAAATAATGCCTAGGTAAGCTCGCTTCAAGAATCTTATCATACCAATCCTCCTTTACCTAGTGTATCATTTTTACCCATAATACCTATTGTTATTAAAATAATAATCATTAGAATCATTGAGAGTGCTGATCCAAATGCCCAATCATTAGTTCTTGTAAATTGTTCCTCAATCATATTACCAATTAAAACAACTTGACCTCCGCCAAGCAGTCTCGTAATAACGAAAGTTGTAAGTGATGGCATAAATACCATAATAATACCCGTTATAACCCCAGGCATTGAAAGTGGAAATACCACTTTTCTAAATGTCTTAACGTTATCCGCACCTAAATCATAGGATGCCTCAATTAAATTCTTATCAATTTTGGCCAACGAGTTGTATATTGGTAATACCATGAATGGGAAGAAGTTATAAATCATCCCAAATACAATTGCTCCATTTCCATAAAGAAACTGCCCAGTAGGTAGCCCTAGCCACTCTAAGATAGAATTAAGAATACCTTTATTCTCTAAAAGTATCATCCATGCATATGTACGCATTAATGAATTCATCCACATTGGTAATATAACTAAAAGGATTACAATACCCTTATTAGATATGTCCTTACTATTTAGAATCATTGCTAATGGATAAGCAAGCACTAAGCAAATAACTGTTGTTGTAAATGCTAGTTTAACTGATCTTAGTAAGACTTCCATATAAAGAGGATCAAAAAATCTCTTATAACTATCTATTGTAAAAGTTATTCCTTCTGGAGTATCTGTTTTAAAACTAAAGTAAACAATTAGAACTAATGGTATAAGTACAAAAATGGCCGTCCATATCATATATGGATAAGCTAAATATTTTTTGTTCATATCCCTTATCTCCTTTTCATAATATGAATATCTTCTGGAGTTATGCTAAGCCCTACTGTCTTACCAGGCTCAGACATTGCTGTTGAATGTACTATCCACTTAAGCTCTCCTGTATTAATTAACATCTCATAATGTACGCCTTTAAAGGTTGCGGTTTCAACTACACCTATTAATCTTCCTTGTTTTTCATCTACTATACGTAAATCTTCAGGTCTAATAACAATATCTACAGGTGTATTCTCACCAAATCCTTTATCTACACATTCAAATTGCATTCCATGGAACTCTGCTAAATAATCTTTAATCATCATTCCACCCATAATATTACTTTCCCCTATGAAATCTGCGACAAAGGCATTTTTAGGTTCATTGTAGATATCTACTGGTGTACCAATTTGTTGCACCTTCCCATCATTCATAACAGCAATAGTGTCTGACATAGTCAGTGCTTCTTCTTGATCATGTGTAACATAGATAAAAGTAATTCCTACTTTTTGCTGGATTCTTTTAAGCTCTGTTTGCATCCCTTTTCTAAGTTTTAAATCTAGTGCACCTAATGGTTCATCAAGAAGTAATACTTCTGGCTCATTTACTAATGCTCTTGCTATAGCAATACGTTGTTGTTGACCACCACTTAAAGAATCTATAGCTCTCTTCTCATAGCCTTTAAGATTAACTAGTGCCAACATTTGTGCTACTTTCTCTGAAATAATAGCCTTATCCATCTTTTTAATGTTAAGACCAAATGCTATGTTCTCTGCAACGTTCATATGTGGGAATAACGCATACTTTTGAAATACAGTATTAATACGTCTCTTATAAGGGGGAGTTCCTACTATGTTACTACCTTCAAATAATACTTTCCCTGTAGTAGGTTCTTCAAAACCTCCTATAATACGTAAAAGAGTTGTCTTACCACATCCACTAGGACCAAGTAAAGTAAGAAACTCATTACGTCTAATATACATATTAATATCTTTTAGAACTTCTGTACCGTCATCAAATGTCTTTGATATATTGACTAAATCTATAATATTGTCTGTAGATAATTTATTTTCTTTCATATGGCTTATGCATCTCCTTTAAAAACTTGGTGGTGTGGAAACCCACAATACTATTGCTTTTGTTTTACCTATGTTCTGTAAATAATGGTCGCCTGTAGGTCTAAAATAGAAGCTATCTCCCTTTTTGGCCTTGAACTTCTTATTTCCTAAGTGTACATATACGTTTCCTGCAATCATATAACCAAATTCTTCACCTTCATGAGGTGCTTGCATAACGGATTGTCCACCAGGCTCTATATTGATGAGTATCGGTTCCATGTCATTTTTTTGGGCATTCGGTATAAGCCATGTAATCATGTTACCTTCTTCTTCATTCTCTTTTTCAAATACGTCTTCTTTTGTAAAGACTATCTTTTCCTGACTCGACTCGTTAAAGAAATCTTTTAGATTAGTTCCTAGACACTCTAATATATCAATTAGCGTAGCTATTGAAGGCGATGTAAGCCCTCTTTCTACTTGTGAAATAAATCCCTTTGAAAGTTCACATCGGTCAGCAAGTTCTTCTTGAGTAAGTCCATTTTTCTTTCTCAATTGGTTGATTTTCGCACCAATATCCATATCTTAGCCTCCCTGTTTAAAATCGCTTCTTTTCGTTTCGTCGTATAAACTTTTTGTTTACACCTATTAAACTTTCCATGAAAAATTATACCTCATTTTCGAGTAAATCGTCAATAACTTTTTAATACAAATATTTATTCCTACAATACTATTAGTTTAGTATAGATATTATTGATAATTTATTTATTTTTCTTAAATTTCGTTGATAATACTGTCTTCTATAAAGTAAGTAAAATATAAATTGCATTGTTACTATACTTAAATCAAGCTTTAGATAGATTTTAAAACTATAATTTAAAAGGTATTATTAACTTAAAAGTTTAGTAAAAGGTTACTTTAATTCCACAAAAAATAATTATTATTTTCTAAAAATTCTCCATTTTTTTTATTCCAGAGGAACTAATAGTTCACTTTTATTCATAATAATTAGCTCTAACCCTAGCGTCTGAGGGGGCATAGACTGAGTTAATATCCCATTTGTAATCACTTTTATTTTTTGACCTATCTCTAAATCTTCTATCGTATAAGACTTATTATTTTCATCTATAATATTGGTATTTTTATCTATATGAATAATCACTTGGCTTTCTATATTTTCCTTGTCTTGTCCAATATAAGCTACTTCTATATGGCCTTTTTCCTTATCAATTCCTATAATCTCTACATTTTCAATTATTAATGATGGCTCTTCCTTTTCTTTTACATCTTCTAGAATAGTAATTTTAATAGCCCTTGAAAAAACCTGTTCTAATTCATTACTCATCTCCTGATATTCGGCAGAAATAATCATACCTTCCGAAAGCATGTTCAATGGAATTTCTTTATTTAATTCTTTATAGATAATCTCACAGTCTTCATCTAGTTGTAAAACAATATAATTAGCCTCTTCATCTATTGCATCACAAGGTAATAGTGTTAATTCATTTTGTATGCTATCTATATGAATAATTTCTGCTCTATCTAATTTTATAGTATTTTGATTTTCTTCTATCTCTGATTTACTTTTAACATTAACTGTATTATCTTGAAAGCTTATCTCAGATCCTAATATTTCTTGTAAATCTTCTAATGAGATATAAATATCCTTATCCCTGATAAGTACATCCCCCACTTCTATTACTTTCTTTCCATCTCGTGCATAGACTATATTGTATTTTATATTAACATTTACACTATTTTTATCTTGAGCACCGTAACTAACCACAGCATATCCATTGATTAATACTAGTCCTAATAAAAATATTACATAATTCTTAATTTTCATTTATAACACTCCTTTAGTCTTATGTTATACGTTTCTGAATATGTTATACATAAGATGTGTTATTATTGGGATTTTTTATGAGGAGGTTCTATGTCTGATCATACTTCAAATATTTATAACCCTGCATTAGCTATTGCTTATGCAAATCAATACGCTTTTACCTATAATCCCATTTATCCTGATTACGCTGATGTTGAACCAGGCGGGGACTGTGCTAATTTCATCTCTCAATGTATTCATGCAGGTGGAATGCCTATGATAGGCTATAATGCAAATGACGCTCTACGCAACTGGTTTTGTCGTTCTGACTACCTTTGGGCTATTGAAAAAATTTCAAAATCTTGGCGTGGCGCCTATTACTTTTATATTTACTGGAGTATCCATGCTAAAGCTTCTAGAGAATTTTCAAATGATGCACTTACTCTTCCAGTCTTACATCAAGAACTCCTAGCTTATGCCGCTCCTGGTGATGCTATAAGCCTGATTCATGAATCAGGCACTATTTATCATACTTTGCTTATTATGGATGTTACGTCTGAAGATATTATTTGTGCTGCACATACAAATAATACAGTTTCTACGCCGCTCACTCACTATAATCCTTACAGGCTAAAAATCTATCAGTTATAAACTTTAAAAATATCGCCTAATAAACTAATCTATGCAGGCTGGAATAAAATTAGCTAGACTATTAAGAGCAATAATAATAAAAAATTTACAATAAAAAAAGCTCAGTAATAAATTTCTTTATCACTGAGCTTTTTTTGTGCTATAACCTTTTCATTTATGCCCAAGACCGGAATCGAACCGGTACGGGGGTAAGCCCGCAGGATTTTAAGTCCTGTGCGTCTGCCAGTTCCGCCACTTGGGCAGAAGCGGGTGGCGGGAATCGAACCCGCGTGGCCAGCTTGGAAGGCTGGTGTTCTAC
>JAVVPO010000049.1:0-8982 GCA_036655715.1 Cellulosilyticaceae bacterium
CACTTTGGTATAGGCGGCATTACTAGCGTAGAAGACGACATAAAAATGTTCCTTGATATGTAATTTCTTTTTCTAACTAAATCCACAAAGACAGAGAAGTAGCCTCATATTTCAAGGCTACTTCTCTGTCTTTATTTCTCTATTTTTTATCCCTCAATTTCATAGCACCAATCCATATTCCACTAGCAACTATACAACCAATTATATCCATCAGCAAATCCTTTAAGTCATAAGATCTACTAGAAGCAAAAAGCTGCATAACCTCTGTTAAGAAAGCAAAAGCCCCAATTACAGGTATCACATAAATTGCCCTAGGTAACCTTTTATACTTCATCAAATACTCAAAATAAAAAGTCCCCGTAAGCATAAAGAACATTCCAAAATGAACCACCTTATCCATCCCAGGTATTCCAATAGATGGCACCGAACCTCCAGGCATCAAAATCCCTATTAAAACAAGTATAACAACTACAATTGTTAGCTTAAAACTCATTATTTTTTTCATCACTTATTCCCCATCTCTTTATCTTTCTAGTTTGTACATTCTTTTGCCACTCTCCTCTAGTCAGCTTAATATTATACCACAACTCTTTCCTCCAAATATAGCCTAATAGCCATATTAAACATCATCTTATGACATTCAATATGGCTATTATTTAACTTACTTAATTCCTAAGGCTGCCCCTACTTCATCAATCATTATTCCCGAAGCTGTAAGACCACCTGGCGTAATATACCATGCAGTTGGATTGAGATAAATCACCTTATCTTCTTTAGCAACCTTCATATTGGCTACGATAGGATTATTTAATGTATCTTTAGCTGTTTCACTTCCTCCACTAATAGCATTTTTATCTACTACAAATAAGTAATCTGGATTCACTTCTGCTAAGTATTCAAACGTTACTGTTTGCCCATGAGTTGAATCATCTATATTCGCATCTGTTGGCTTGAAACCTAATGTATTATGAATCATCCCAAATCTAGATACTTTTCCATATACACTTACTTCACCTTTATTAACCATAGTAATCAAAGCATTGCTACCTTGCTCTACTACAGCAGCTTCTATTTTCGCCGCTTTTTCTTCTATAGTGCTTATGATTTCCTCAGCTTCTCCTTCTTCACCAAAAATCTCAGCTAATGTTGCTACGTTATTTTTCAAAGACCCCATGTAATCTGCATTATCCGGTGCCATATACACAACTGGTGCAATCTTGCTTAATTCTTCATAGCTAGGAGCCAAACGTCCTGAGATAAAGATAATTTCTGGTTGCAATTCATAAAGAGCCTCAAAGTTTGCTTCTTTAAGCCCACCGATATTACTATACTCCTTTGCTGCATACTCATCTAAATAAGCAGGTCTTGAACTAGCATCTTTTGGTATACCAGTTATTGATTCTACACCTAATTTTTGAAGTGTATCTAATATACCAAAGTCAAATACAGCTACTGATGTAGGATTTTTAGGCACTGTTACTTCGCCATATTGATGTGAGATAGTAACTGTCTGCACCTCTTCTACTTGTGAATTTCCCACTGTGTTCTCCGCTCTATTTTGCTCTCCTACTGCACCTGATGCACACCCAACACCTACTACTGCCAAACCACACACTGCCATTAAAGCTATTAATTTTTTATATTTTATCATTTTTATTTCTCCTTGTATTTTTCTATATTTTATTTGTATTTTTAAAATAACCATATTCCTTCGAATATCTATAACTCTCTGAAACCTGTACCACTCCGAGTACTTATACTCCTTTCAACATCCATCATACTGACTTATATATCGTTGTTATTGATAATACATGCAAAGTTTCTTATCTTCCACATCCATCACCCTAAAGTCTACATCATAGAGCTCACTCATTTTTTGACTGGTCATAATCTGATCCACTCTGCCAATATAAGCCTCTTTACCCTCTTTTAGCGCTAAGATATAGTCTGAATAGAAGGATGCAAAGTTAATATCATGAATAACGATAATAATTGTTTTGCCCATTTCATCCACTAATCTACGTAAGATTTTCATAATCTGCACACAGTATCTAATATCAAGATTATTAAGGGGTTCATCTAATAAGATATAGTCTGTATCTTGGGCTATAACCATAGCAATGTAAACCCTCTGCCTTTGCCCACCACTTAATTCATCCAAAAACTTCGTACGGATATCTTCAAGTTCCATATAGACAATAGCCTCTTCGACTTTTTGTTTATCCTCCATGGTTAGCCTTCCTTGTGAATAGGGAAATCTGCCAAATCCAACTAAATCCTCTACGGTTAGTCTAATATTGATATGATTCATCTGTTTTAAGAAAGCTACTTTTTTCGATAGTTCTTCTGTTGTCCACTTGGAAACTTCTTTACCTTCTATATAAACTTCTCCACTATCTCTTGAGAGTATCTTAGAAATCATAGATAATATCGTACTTTTCCCTGCACCATTAGGCCCTATAAAGGAAGTAACACTTCCTTTTGGTATCGTAAAGGATATATTATCAACTACTTTTTTACTTCCATATGCCTTAGATATATTTTTAACTTCTATCATAAATTATTCTCCTTTAACAATAAGTACAAGAAGTACACACCACCTATTAAGTTGATAATCATACTTAGCATAATGTCATACCCTAATACTCTTTCAATTAGAAACTGTCCTACTATGAGTAACGCCATACTTATCAGCACTGATGCTGAAATAAGATAACTATGTTTATAAGTCTTCATCATTTGTCTTGCTAAGTTAGAAACCAATATACCCAAGAAAGTTATAGGTCCTACTAATGCTGTAGAAACAGAAACCATTACAGCAATAACAATAAGCATTTTTTTTACTACTCTATCGTAATCCACACCTAAGTTAATGGCTTGTTCACGTCCTAAACTAAGGGCATCTAACCACCTTATCTCTTTTCTTACATACCACACAGCTAGTACAACTAATACAGCAGATGGCACAATAAGCTTAGTTCTCATACTATTGAAACTTGCAAACATACTATCTTGCAACATTAAAAACTCATTAGGATCCATCAAAAACTGCATTCCATCTGATAAGCTAGAGAAGAATGTTCCCATAACCATTCCCATAAGCACGAGAAACATGATATTTTTCATTTCTTTCTTGAAAAGTACTTTATAAAAGATCATGCTAAATCCAATCATGATACTTAAAGTCAGTAAAAAGTTTCCTGTACTTCCCACTGTAAATCCTGATAGTCCTCCCAGCAGAAAAACAATAAGTGTTTGTATAAATACATAAACAGAATCCAGCCCTAACACATTCGGTGTCAAAATCCTATTATGAGTAATGGTTTGAAATACAACAGAAGAAAAAGCAATACAGCCACCAGTTAATAACATAGCCACTACCTTCGGTATACGGCGAGATAAAAAGTATTCATAGTTTTTAGGTGTCAATCCCAGGCCTATAAACAATAAGGAAGCGGCCACTATCACAACTGCTAATATTATTAATTTCTTTTTATCCTTCATACTTTCTTCTCCTTATTAACAAACCTAAGAAAATAGCACTTCCTACTACCCCTACCGTTAATCCAATAGGTATCTCATATGGGAATATCACGATTCGTCCAAATATATCACATATAAGTAAGAAAATTGATCCAACTATTCCTGTGGTAAAAATATTTTTCTCTAAGTTGTCTCCTTTATAAACAGCTACCATATTCGGTACAATAAGACCTATAAAGGGAATGCTTCCTGATATCAGGAGAATAATAGCTGATACTAGTGCTACAATAATAAGCCCTATATTTACAACCTTTTTATAATTTAGGCCTAAGCTAGCCGAAAAATCTTCTCCAAGTCCCGCCAAAGTAAACTTCTTTGCATAGATAAACGCTATGACAATGAATGGGATAACTAAATAAATAAGTTCATAACTCCCACCTACTACTAAAGAAAACTTACCATACATCCACGAATTCACACTTTGTCCTAAGTTAAAGTTATAAGATAAGAAACTAGTAAATGCACCAATTAAATTTCCCATCATCAATCCAACTAACGGTATGTAAATAGAGCCTTTCATTTTGATTTTCCCAAGTATACGCATAAAGGCAAATGTACCTAGTAGCGAAAAGATAAATGCAAAAATTGTCTTTGTAAAGATATTGGCACTTGGCATCATAATCATAGAAACTAAAAGTCCTAATTTAGCCGAATCTAAAGTTGCTCCTGTTGTTGGTGAAACAAATTTATTCATACTAATTTGCTGCATAATGAGACCACATATACTCATTCCAAACCCCGTTAAGATTACACTCATCAATCTTGGAATTCTGCTCATCATAACAATATATATTTTTTCTATATCCAAATTCAAAACATCCATTAGTGCTATATCACTTACTCCTATAAATATAGAAAATATGGATAATATCATTAACAGAAGTGTAGGCATAAACTTTTTCATTCTAATTCCCATCACTTTCATTTCTTTTACTTGTGATAAGTATACCACAACTGATATTGATTATCAACATCTAATATTAATTATTTTCTTTTGATTTTTATATTCATCATTAATCGTTCCACTTCCCATTTCAAGTCTTACTCTATCCACGACTTTGAACTATTGCTTTTTTATCGAACCATGGATTTGATATATGAATAGAATCTTTTTCTCCTATTAACTTCTATTTTTCTAATTATATTAACCTTTAATGCACAAAAAAGAGGTAGCTACGTAACCAACTCATTAAAGTTAGTGCCTCAGCTACCTCTTATAAAATCAAATTAATCCTGTTTCTTAATAAATATAATTATAAGGATTTATAGGTGTTCCATTTTTTCTAATTTCAAAATGCACGTGATTCCCTGTAGAATTCCCTGTACTTCCTACAGCTGCAATGTTCTGTCCTTTTGAAACGCTTTGTCCTACTTGTACATACAAGCTACTATTATGCGCATAGTATGTCTGATAACCATTACTATGGTCTAGTATAATCATTTTACCAAATCCACCATTATTGTATCCCGAGTAGGCAACAGTCCCCGATGCAGATGCATATACAGGTGTTCCTGCTGGAGCTGCTATATCAATTCCTCTATGGTAAGTTCCCCATCTAGATCCATATCCTGAAGAAACTCTTCCGCTGCTATTAAGCGGGTGCATAAACTGACCTGAATTGGATGATTCAACAGAAGAACTACTTGTACTACTTTCCTCTTTAACAGGTTTTGGTTTTTTCTTTGTACCATAAGCTATAACTTTTATCTTTGGCTCTTTGATTAACTTTTCAGAAACAGATTCTCTATCTACTTCCTTCCCATTAATCTTATGAACATTTACAGTAATTTCTTTTAATCCATCATTTCCTTGTTGATATACTTTAGTTTCATCCTCATATAAATCCAAGAATTCTACATACTCTATCTCTGCTGGTATAAGCTCTTTAAATGTTGCTTGCTCTACTGTTGAAATAGATAAAATAGGCTCTGGTACTTCTAATTTTATTTTTTCCCCTATTTGCATTTTTGTTTCGTCAACTATCTGTGGATTAATCTCAAGAATGTGATCCATCGTTGTGCCATGCTTTACTGCAATGTCCCAAATGTTATCTCCTTCTTTAAGTTCATACTCTTTCATTTCCTCTATATTAGAAAGTAAAATATTTATTGTATCTTCAGCTGTAAGTATTTCCTCTTTTTTTACATATGTATTTCTTATGGTTACCTCTTCATTGAAATCAAACTCTTTTAATTCACGCTCTATCTTTTGACCTTCTGGCTTTTTATCATCAGTCTCATCTGCAATTTCTTTTACTTCTACCGCAGCTACCTTCACTTCGTTTTTCACTTCTTCTTTTGGCAAAGCATCTTGTACCTCGATAATTTCTATTGCTCCTGTTAATTCACCTTCTTTGATAGGCTGATTTTCCTTCGTCGCTTCCATAGTATCTATATTTTCTTTTACTTCTTCATTTTTTATATTAATCATATCTAGCTTCACTTCTGATCCCTCTGCAAGATGTTTTTTAGCTATTTCCGAAAGTACATCAAAGGCAATAGCTTCACTTTCAACCGTTGCATAGGCCTCTCCATCTACGATAATTTCATAGGCTTCAATATTATAACTTATGGCCTTACTTAAATAATCTTTTGCTTGGTCTTTAGAATTAATATCTTTTGTCTTGCTATGAACGGGCTTTACAGCTACTTCTTCATTAAGAGCTACATCTACGCCCTCTTCTGTTTTAATAGTACTCACTAATTCTTCAAGTGCTAACCTAGCTTCTTCTTTTTCCTTAACCACCGCTATCACTTTGTCTCCTATAGTTATAGCATAGGCATTATTTCTTATAGCCAACCAAATAAAAGTTATAGCCACTAACCCTATTCCTGTGGCTATCATATATTTATTTTTTTTACTTTTTATACATTCAATAAGAGGTGTCATATTCTAGTACCTTCTCTTTTCTTTTAGTTATTATATTCTAGTCTAATTTTGTTACGTACTTATTACAATTCTTTTAATTATATCAAAACTTTTTATCTCTGTAAAGCAAGACAGGCTCCAAATCACGCTGTAAATAATTTCCTAATCAATTAAAAAGGATGTATCTTACTGCTTAAATAGCAGATACACCCCTTTAACTTATACTTTTATTTTATAATATCACTTAACTCTATATTACATTTTTCCTGATGTTTCTCTACTCCTAGCAGAAGATCCCCACTTTTTATACTTTGCTCCATAGCTCCATAGCATTTAATCGGTAATTTAAATATAAACTCTGATCCCTTACCCACTTCACTAGATACATTTATATTGCCGTCATGCATTTCTATGATGGATTTAACCAAGGAAAGACCTATCCCACTACCTTCTTTTCTTCTTGCAAAAGGTGTATTTACTTGAATATATCTATCAAAAATATCTTTTAGTTGATCTTCTTCCATTCCTGCTCCATTGTCTTTTACAGCAATCTCTATGTAGTCTCCTTTATCACTCACATTAACATTAATTTCACCTTGCTTATCAGTATACTTGATAGCATTAGATAGTAAATTAAGCATAATTCTTTCTATCTTTTCTCCATCACATGCCATAATCTTTTCTTCTATATCTGTATCAAATATTAATTTAATTTCTTCGTTCTCTATATACTGAGCAACTGAAAGGGTAATCTCTTCTATAAGATTAACAATATTATGGTTTTCTAATTTAAGCGCATAATAACCTGCATCAACTTTAGTGGTATCTATTATATTGTTTACTAACTTCAACAGTCTGTAGGCATTTTGTCTAATAAATTTCATATATCTTTCTAACTTAATATCTTCTTTAACACTCTCAAACTCTTCTATATTTTTATCTAGCAGCTGTAAAGTAGAAAGAATAATAGTTAAAGGCGTTTTAAATTCATGAGACATATTAGTAAAGAATTCACTCTTTACTTCTTCTAAAGCTATCATTTCTTCTAGCCTGTGATTTTCTTCTTGTCTTTTTTTCTCTTCTGTTATATCTCGTCCAGAACACGTAAAAACATCTCTTTCTTTAATATATCTATATCTACATGAAACCCATCTATATTCCCCAGATTTTGCAAGAAGTCTAAATGTACATGTTATGACTTCATTACTTTTTTTGGCTCTTTCTATACTTTCTCTTATAACATCTAAATCTTCATTATGAATGATTTCCAGGATACTCGCAGACTGTGCTTCTTCTTTACTCCAGCCTAGTGTATTAGTACACTCACCTCCCATCTCCTTTACAATCCCATTACAGTCTATCACACCAATTAATTCAGCTGTTGTATCAAAGAACAAAGATTTATCTTCTTCTGCTATAAGCCTTCTTTCAAGTTCCCTCTCAACTTGCTCATAGAGCATAATATTTTTAATCACTATACCTAGCTGCGTACTTACAAATCTCATAAAATATGATGCATTTTTTTTATAGCTATTAAATTTTTCTTCAGATTCATAAGATATATGCATAACACCTAAAATTTCATCCTCAAATCTGATTGGGTGACATTCTATATAATTTATATTTTCTTGTACCATCATTTTTTTGATTTCTATATTTTTTATTCCCCAAAACGGCGTGCTCTCTATAATTCTTTTCTCTCTAAAAGCTTTTCCAGCCGCAGTCTCATCTACAGAAGCCGATTTAATAAGTGCGATAAACTCTGGGTCATATCCTATAGCTATCTTCAACTTAAGTTCTTGCATTTCTTCAGAATACAGATAAATACATACTCCTTTTGCCTCTATATTATCACTAATTTCCCATACTATGCTCTCTAATATCTTAGGTATTCTAACTAAAGATTCTTTATCTTTAAATACCTTATGCTTCTGTAATGTCTTCTCACACTCACCATAAATTCCCTTATTAATACCATTTTTAAACATCAAGTTCTTTTCAAATTTTTCTAAGATACGCCCTTTTTCTTGTTTCCTTAATTTATCTTGCTCTTCCGTTTCCCACAAGTCACTTAAGACAATATAGCTACAATCCATGTTCTTCCACTTCTTATAGCCCAGAGTCGCTTCTCCCTCTACATACTTTTTGTTTTTGGTGCGGAATCTTACTCTACTAAATACATGCTTTTTCTTATGTTTAATAATATGTTCTATATGCTGAATTCCTTCACAAACAATATCCCCCATAGAAGTACCTACTATTTCGGCTTTAGTATATCCTAGCTCCTTTATTCCGCTCTGATTACAATCTACTAATTTACCTTCTGCATTTACTATAAATATGTATTCACTCAGAACATCTATCATTATTCCCTCCCACAAAATTAGTTGTCTTTATTTTATATTATAATACTATTTTTTACAATAATTCAAGTTTTAATAGATTATTTTTATCTAATTTTATTTTTTTACCTAAATTTTGTCAAACGCACTAGTTCCATGTCTTTTCGCTCTATAATCGCCTGAGTTCCTTGTCCTAGATGAGACAAGTACATCTTCTGTAAAGACAGC
>JAVVPO010000049.1:9082-10925 GCA_036655715.1 Cellulosilyticaceae bacterium
TCGTATAAATTATCTTCTAAAATCTTTTTTACTATAATCCCTACATTAATTTCATGGGTGTCCATATGAATATCAATAATGCGGTCTGCCAGCGTTACTTCTACACATTCAAAAAGCTTACCTTCTTCATCTGTATATTTTATCACATCATAAGTGAGTATTTCTTCTTTAAGTTTTTTTGCTGTAATCATATTTATCCTCTCCTTATTACCTTTAGTATTGCCATTACTTTTCGTAAGATATCTTTATTATACCAGAAAATCCTTGGAGATTTAAAACATTTAAAGCAAATTAGTCATTATGCGCATGGATATTCAAAATTCTCATGATTTGTTTACAAATTGATGTATATCAATACTTCTAATAAACTACTATAATAATCAGGTAGGCTTAGTCATAAGCCACTAAGCTAAATTCAAACGACTAGGAGGCTCTTAACTCTATGCAACAAAACACATCAAATTCTCAAAAAATGGGCACTATGCCTATTGGACGCCTACTTGCAAATATGTCTATTCCAGCTATATTTTCTATGTTAGTTCAATCACTTTACAACGTGGTAGATAGTATATTCGTATCTCAAATTGGCGAAAATGCTTTAACAGCTGTTTCCCTTGTTTTTCCTCTTCAAATGCTTATTATAGCTTTTTCAATTGGACTAGGCGTTGGCTGTAACTCACTTATCGCACGTAGACTTGGCGAACACAACATAAAAGCTGCTTCTACTATAGCAAGTACAGGTGTATTTTTGGCCATTATCAATGCCATAGTTTTTATGCTTATCGGTCTTTTTGGTTCTCATTTCTTTATGAACATGTTCTCTACTGATGCAGAAGTTGTGCAGATGGGAACCCAATACCTCACCATTATCATGGTCTTTTCCTTTGGTGTATTTGTAGAAATAACTTGTTCTAGGATCCTTCAAGCAACGGGTAACATGATGATTCCTATGACCTCCCAGCTTATCGGGGCCATTACAAACATTATTTTAGACCCTATTTTAATCTTTGGTCTATTTGGCTTCCCTAAGTTAGGCATCACAGGAGCTGCTATCGCTACTGTCATCGGTCAAATTTGTTCTATGACTTTCGTTATCATTATGCTTAAAGTTAAGTCACATGATGTACATATCAAATTACGTGGCTTTAAACCAAAGAAACAATCTATTATAGAAATTTACCAAGTAGGTGCGCCATCTATCTGCATGAACGCCCTAGGCTCCATTACTATCACAGGTATTAACGCTATTTTAATGACTTTCTCAGCAACAGCTGTTGCTATCATGGGTATTTACTTTAAATTGCAATCTTTTATCTTTATGCCTGTATTTGGTTTAACACAAGGCGCTATGCCTATTATGGCTTATAACTTTGGTGCTGGAAACAAAAAGCGTTTTATGCATACTTTATACCTCTCATTTGCCGTTTCCTTTACAATCATGGTATTTGGAACCGTTATCTTTTGGTGCTTCCCAGCTCAGCTTCTTGGATTATTCAACGGTAGCACAGAACTAGTTAACTTAGGTATTTATGTTCTTAGAGTATTAAGTCTTTGCTTTATTCCTGCTTCATTCGGCATCATTATTGCTACAATGTTCCAAGCTATGGGCCATGGATTTAACTCACTCATTATGTCATTACTTCGTCAAATGGTATTTTTATTACCTTGTGCATGGATTTTTGGAAAACTCTTCGGGTTAGATGGTGTATGGTTCTGCTACCCTGTATCTGAATTTGCTTCATTCCTTATCTTTACCCCCATCGCCTTTATGGTTGTGAAAAAATCATTTAATCAGGAAGAAGATAAGCCTATCTCAAAGGTTTAATACATCCAAGAAAAAAGC
>JAVVPO010000049.1:11025-12819 GCA_036655715.1 Cellulosilyticaceae bacterium
TTCTATCATAACAAAAATCCCTAAACACTTCTATCATGTTTAGGGATTAGTTTATATTTCTTTTTTAGCTAATAGCCGCTTCTGACATTTGTGTTCCTGAGCTTGCTTTTAATGTAATAACTTCTTGGTTTTCTGATTGCACCACTTTATATGTTATCTCACACGCTGAGCATACCGCTTTATATTTTGATGTTTTGCTTGTAATTCTTACTAATTTCTCCCCACAATATGGACAAAATTTTAATGTCATGATGTCTTCCCCTTAATATATAATCTAATTATTTTATATCTAATTATATATTATATTTGATTTATGTCAATAATTTTCTGTTTTTCCCTTATTTTACTATTTTAACAGGCTCATAGACTCAATCAATACTGCGCCACTTGGTGTCTTGTCAAATACAAAAACTATCTTTTCTATATTTGATAGGTCTATTCCTTCAAACTGCTTAAGTGGTATATGCATATCTGTTAGTGGGGTAAAGTTACTCCAGAAATAATAATTTTTACCTTCAATTTCTGTGAATTCTAATTCTCCTTTTACATAACGTAATGCAGCCTCATCTACTACATCTACACTTGCAGTATTCCCCTTGGCATCTATTAATTGCAAGGTGAACCCTTGAGTTTGTCCTACAATGGCAAATTCATGACTAGGATCCTGTGCTATTTCTATCCTCAGACTTTTTTGATTAGAAAAGTCTTTTTGATCTGGTATAAACACCTGCTTTGTTCCTAGCTCGTTCCATGTGATACTTATCAAATCTTTTACACCTTCTTCAGGGTTTCCTAATATAGGTGTGTTAAATCCTTGTATTTCATCATACTTGTAGAACCATGCTTCTTTTAGTGTTTCATACTGTGTTAAATCAATAAGGGGTACTTCATTTGGGGTATCAAGCGATGTCTTGACACTATAACCATATAACTCCTTAGGTGAAGGTCTATTCACATCATATAAGGTATTTTGAACTTTATCTTTTATGGATGCATCTAAAAACTCTATTGCAAATTGTCTTAAGAATAGCTCTTGGTCTTCTCTTGTGAGTTGATCTTCATAACCTTCTCCTAATTGCATTGTATCATTTAGCTCTATATTACTATTAAAATAGTTATGGTTTGCTTTTTCCAACAAGGTTAAACTTACAAAACCAGTGTGTTCTTCCATCTTCATTCTATTATATATCTCAAATCCTGCTAAATCATTTACATCACCATCATATTCTGGAATAAGTATTGCCGTGTCTACATCTGGCCAATCATCACCTTGTACATCATCAAAAGTTGGTGCAATAGCTAGTATACTTCTTACTTTTACCCCCTCCCTTCTTTGATCATTCGCTATATCAAAAACAGTTTTCCCTCCTCTTGAATGTCCAATCAAACCTACATTTTCAAAATCAATCTTATCTTGTAAGTTAATTGGATAACCTTTCTCAAGTCCTTCATTTGCAGCCTTTAATGCCTGCAAATGTTCATGCGTCATAACACGTATTTTCTCGTTATCATTTCCATCTCCATATTCCCAGATATAAGCATTTCTTACATCCAGAGAAATAGCAACGTATCCTTTCTCGGCTAATGCTGTCACTAAATACTCAAATCCTGTATCAAATCTGTTTTCTTTATTTTCACTTTCATGAGAGCCATGGGTTACCAGTATAAGCGGGAATTTCCCTTCTCCTTCTGGCACCGCCATTATGCCACCTAGCTGATAAGGTAGTTCTTTTCCACCTTGTGCAATATAAGTTCTAGGACCTAAGTCAAAAGTGTCCACTTGTACTTTATAAA
>JAVVPO010000049.1:12919-18983 GCA_036655715.1 Cellulosilyticaceae bacterium
TTCCTCTACTGGTTTTTCTATAATTCCTTCATCATTATTTTTGGTACAGCCACTCATTGACATCATAGCAATAATAAGCACCCATACACTTAGTTTCTTTAATTGGTTCTTTGCTTTCATCCTTCTTCTCCTAGATCTATAATGTAATGTTTTGTTGTTTTACTTCTTTATATTTTAGACGACATAGTACTTAAAAAGTTTCGCATGAAATTATCTTTTATTTTCTTTTTAGTATGTCCTCCCCCCCTTTTTTAATTCTTTCATTAATTTATTTTTAAATAAAAAGGACAAAGTAGGTATCTCTCCCTTAGGAAAGATACCTACTTTGTCCTTTTTTGTATTCTATTAATCTTAACCTTTTACAGCTCCCATTGTAATGCCTTGTGTGAAGTATTTTTGGAAGCAAATAAATACTAATACAATAGGTATAGCCGATAGCGCTGCACCCGCCATGATTACCCCATAGTTTGTTGCAAACTCTGCTTGAAGTGTCGCAACGCCTAGTGAGATTGTTAACTTAGATCTTGTATTTAACATGATGAGTTGCATAAAATAATCATTCCATGAAGTAATAAATGTAAAGATCGCAAGAGCTGCAATACCTGGTTTTACAATTGGCATAACAATATTAAAGAAAGTATGTAATTCCCCACATCCATCAATTTTTGCTGCTTCAAGTAATTCTCCCGGAATCGTTTCACTAAATTGCTTCATAAGGAATACACCAAAGGGCCATCCGACAGCTGGTAAGATAACCGCTGCTAGCGTATTGTGGAATCCTAATGCATTGACCATACGTACAAGTGGTACAAGTACTACTTGTTTTGGAAGAGCCATTGCAATGACAAACATACTAAAGATAAAAGTTTGTCCATAAAATCTTTTTTTAGCTAATACATAGCCGGCTAGTGAAGCTGTTAAACAAACAAGTACCATCGTTGCTAGAGAAATCCAAACACTATTTCCTAACCACTGAAGAGCTGGGTTCTTGAATAACTTCACAAAGTTTTCCATCGTTGGGTTAGTCGGGAACCATTGTGGTGGTATTTGTACTGTTACTTTTTGTGCTTTAAATGCACCTGTTATAATCCAATAGAAAGGGAATATAAACAAGAAAGTTATTAAATATAAACATGTCATAGAAATAATGCTATAAGGTGTGACTTTCTTTTTTCTAGAATCTAATGCTTCTTCTTTTTCTTTCACTTTTTTTGCCATGATAATATTCTCCTTCCTTAATATTCTACGTCGTTTCCAAGTACTTTAAACTGCACTAAACTAATAATACCAATGATAATTGCTAGGACAACTCCCATTGCATTGGCATAACCAAACTGGGTTAACTTAAAGGCTTTTTCATAGACTAAATACATGATAGTACTTGTTGAGTAGTTTGGTCCCCCAGATGTTAAGAGCTGAATAAGTGAGAAACATTGGAATGAATTAATGGTCGTGATAACAACGACATAAAGTGTTGTAGGCATGAGGCAAGGCCATTTAATCTTAGTAAAGATTTGCCAACTATTTGCGCCATCCACTTCTGCTGCTTCTACATAGGATTGTGGAATGTTTCCAAGTGCTGCTACATAGAGAATGATAGGTTGCCCTATTGAAGTTGTTAATAAGATGAGAATAATTGCCCAAATAGCATATCGCTTATCACCTAACCACATAATAGGTTCTTGTATTGCACCTGCTGTTTCTAACAGGTAGTTAAGAATACCATTTAGTGGATCATAAATCCATTTCCATACAACCGTTACAGCAACAGTACCTGTAACAACTGGTAAGTAGAATACCCCACGGAAGAAAGAACGTACCCCTGCTTTTTTCTCATAAATAGTAATGGATACAAACAGTGAAAAGAGAACAACAAATGGTACTGATCCTACTACGATAACAAGTGTATTGTTAAGAGATTTTAAAAATATTTCATCTTGGAATAAATTTATGTAATTTTGTAATCCGATAAAATCAAACTTCTTAAGTGTATAATCATACAAGCTTGTTACAGCCCCTGATATCATAGGATAAACAACAAATGTAAAGAAAAAGATTAAAGCTGGAGCCAAGAATGCATAGGAAACCAAGGTTTCTCTCATACGCAACTTGGAAATTTTTTGTTCCTTCATAGTCACACCTTCCTAACATTAGCATTTTTCTAATAAAAGCACCGTTTACATAGATGACTTTCTTAAAATTTTCTCCTTACACTTAAGTGTAAGGAGAAAATGGAGTACTCATTATTGCGCATTAGCAATTGATTGATTAGCAGAAGTTACAAAGTCATCAAGAGCTGTCTGAGCATCTTTGTCACCTGCAAGAACTGCTTGCATCATTGGGAACCAGAAAGTTCTCATTTCAGCAAATCCATCAATTGTATTGTAGTAAGTACCATAGAACTTGCTTAAGCTTGATAAATAAGTCATATTTTCATCATCTGCGTAAAGGTTGCCATATGAACTACGAACTGGGAATGTAGCTGTTTGTATAACATTTTGTGGTCCCCAAGTTGGATCGTTACAAATAAAATCAATAAGTAATTTAGAAGCTTCAATCTTGTTTGCATCACCATTATCAAAGATACAGAATCCATCAATTAAGTACTCAAGCTCTGGTTCTACACCTGCTGGAGTTGGGAATGGTACGAAAATTGGTTCAAATTCCATGTTAGCTTTATTGCTGTTATATACGCCAGGGCTAAAAAGAATAGTGTGAGATACACGCCCGGATGTAAATTCTTCAATAGATGCAGTGCCATCAAGCGCACTACCATTTAACAATAACCCTTGTGCCACAGCGTCAGAGATAAATTGCATTGCATTTACTCCGCCCTCGCTATTAATTATGTACTCTGTAAGTGTCTCATTAGTAATAGGTGTACCTGCTAGGTTAGATACGAAAGCACGTGGGCCTTGATCTCCACCTTGTGATACACAGTATACTACAGCGCCTTTTTCGCCCTTATCTTTAAGCGCAGTCATAAGTGCTTTGTATTCATCTACACTCCATGTTCTATCTCCTTCAAGATTAATCATATCCATTAATCCATGTTTTTCTAACATTTCTTTGTTAAATGCCATTAAGAAAGGAGCTGAAGAAATTGGGTACATATAGTAATTATCATTTGCTTTACAAGCACCAATGATATTATCATTGTTAACATCAGCGATGAATTCATCTGTAAACATACTATTTACATCAGCTAATACACCATCTTTAGCATAGGAAATGATACGTCCTGGTGCATCAAACAACACATCACAAACAGTACCCCCTTGAATAGCATTAGTGATTTTTTCTGGACCTGATGCGAAGTCAATCATTTCCATATTCACTTTAATATTTGGATATTTTTCGTTGAATGCTGCGATAATACCTTCTTCATACTTACCTGCTGTATCGTCTATAGATGCAAAGTTAGGGAAGTTCCACCAAGTAATTTCTGCTTCTAGTTGAGATGGATCTACTACAGCTTCAGCCTTTGGCTCTTCAGGTTTTGTTTCCTCTTTAGCTGCTGTTTCAGTCGTTTTTGTTGCGTCCGTTGCTGATTCCTCAGTTTTGCTGCCACAACCAACAAATGCTGTCATAGATAGAGCTATTGTCAAAAGCACTGCCAAACTTTTCTTCATAATTTTCATTTTCTTTCCCCCTGTGTAAATTTTTTTATTTCGATTGCAGGTAGCCCTGCTAAATCGCAAAATAGAAATGATTAAATCTACTAACCCCTTTATTTCTTAAGTGCTGCAACGTACTTTCTAGTAATATCCATAGGTCTTGTAATAGCTGTCCCCACCACTGCTGCCAAAACACCACAGTCCATAGCTTCTCTTAACTGCTCTGGGCTCCAAATACCACCTTCTGCAATAACCGGTTTGCCGCACTCCCTAACCAAATCTCTAAGTAGTTCATAGTTAGGTAAAATAGCTCCTTCTGTGTAATCCGTATAACCATGTAACGTTGTTCCAATAAGATCAAATCCTATTCCTGCTGCATGCATTCCTTCTTTATAATCTGAACAGTCTGCCATAAATAGTTGGTCAGGATACTTAGATCTAACTTCTGCGAAAAACTCATCTAGAGTCTTCTTATCAGGCCTTTCCCTTTTCGTACAATCTATAGCAATAATATCTACTCCGCATGCTACTAATGCGTCCACCTCCTTTATAGTCGGTGTTATGTATACATTACAATCCTCATATACTTCCTTTATAATTCCGATGATTGGTAGATCTACTACTTTTTTAATTTCAGTAATATCTTCCACCGTATTTGCTCTTATCCCTATAGCTCCGCCAAGCTCTGCTGCATAAGCCATTCTCGACATAATATAAGAACTATATAAAGGCTCTGCCTTAAGTGCTTGACAAGAAACAATTAATCCACCTTTCACCCTATCTAGTACAGAGTTACTCATAGCCTCATAGCCTCCTTCATATTATTTTGTATATTCTAAATTTATATATTTATTGTATCATATTAGAAAAATATTTCAATAGCTTTAGGAAAATATTTTTTATTTTATCATTATTTTAATTAATTATTCTAATCTAACTCTATTTTTCTTCTATTTTTTATATATATTTTTATTTATTTAAGATAAATAATTTTTTATTCCTTTTTTAAGTTTTTTCAAAGAAAATTTTTTTCTTTTCATTGATTTCTTTATATTATATATGATATGATACATTTACAATGTAAAACTATTCTAATAAATCAAAAAAAGAGAGGTTTTTTATTATGTTAAAATATGATACTTCACGCTTTAGAAATGTAACCGTAGCACTTAATACTCCTTTTGATGCCAATGATGATATCGACCTCAAAGCAGCCAAAGCACTTACGCGCTACTATATTAATAAAGGAGTTAAGAGTCTTTATGTTTGCGGCAGTACAGGCGAAGGCTTTTTACTAGATAATGATGAGCGCAAAAAAATTGTAGAAGCTGTTACCGAAGAAGCTGGCAATGAAATGAGCATCATCGTGCATGTGGGTACACCTTCAAGCAGACACGCAGCAGACCTTGCAAAGCATGCTGAGTTTGCCGGAGCTGCTGCTACTTCTGCTGTTCCATGTGTATACTATAGACCAAGCGAAGAAAGTGTTTACCGTCACTGGACTACTATCACAGAAGCCGCTGATCTTCCTTTCTTTATCTATAACATTCCTCAACTTACCGGATTTAACTTATCCATGCCTTTATTCAATCGTATGTTAGAGAACGAAAGAGTTGCAGGTGTCAAGAATTCTTCTGACCCATGCCAAGATATCTTACGTTTTAAAGCAGCAGCTAGTGAAGACTTTATCGTATTCAATGGTCCAGACGAGCAATACCTAGCAGGCAGACTCATGGGCGCTGATGCAGGTATCGGCGGTACATATGGCGCTATGCCAGAGCTTTACCTTAAACTTGAAGAGTTAATTCAAAGAGGTGAAATAGCTAAAGCACAGAATTTACAAATCACTATTACGCACCTTATCTACCGTCTTTGTTCATTCCCATCTATGTATGGGGCATGCAAGACTATCATCGGCATGAATGGCTGTCCTATCGGCAAGCCAAGACTTCCATTCTTACCAGTAGATGAAAAAGACCCAGCTATTATTTCTCTCTTTAATGATATTGCTATAGCTATAGAAGAAAGTAAAAATCTATAATCCACACGAGGTAATTATCTGATGAAAAAAGAATGGGATGTTATAAACTAGCTTCTGACTAGTTTATAACATCCCATTCTTTTTTTAGAACTTTTTTAAAGTGCTAGAATAACAAATATCTGCCCTGCCATTAGAAGTAAATTACCTATTAATTCCTTTTGGTCATCTTCTAATTCATTGCTTACAAGTATACTCATAACAACAGCTATTATAATCCATTTGATATTGGAATTTTCTTTCACACACAAATTCATATCTATCACTCCTATAATAAAGTGTTGCTATTATTATAGGAAATTTATTTTCAAATGTGCTTTTCTATCTTTCTAATAACTGATTTTCTAGTATTTTTTCAAGAATTCTAGGAGCTACTACATTTAAGAAAGCATTATTACCATAGTGAGCT
>JAVVPO010000050.1:0-5071 GCA_036655715.1 Cellulosilyticaceae bacterium
TAAGGTTCAATGCATCTATCACTTTTTGTCCCTTTTAAATCATAATATTGAAAGTAAAGAAGTTTATTAGTATGAAGTGCTTCTTTTATTTGTTCAAGATGAACTATGAAATGCTTATTGCCCATCCAGGTGGTAAGGTCGATTGTTATTTGGTTTGATTTAAGTGCAATATCGGTAGAGTGTTCTTTTGGAAGGAGATTTTTTACTTTCTCGAGAGTACCCGTAAGTTCTTTAGCTGATAATGTAGTAGAAATACTGTTTAATCCCATTAAAAGGGACTGGATATCTGAAGGCGTAAAAACCTTTTTATCTACTTTATACTGGGGCATGATGCTAATGCCACCATCGACTCCAGGAGATGTAACGATGGGTATACCTGCTAGGCCTATTGCTTCTATATCTCTATAGATGGTGCGTGGTGTCACTTCGAACATTTCTGCAAGTTTTGCAGCACTTATTTTTTCGTGATTGAGTAATACCATAACAATGGATAATAATCTATCTATTTTCAATTAATCTACTCCTTTAAAATGATTTATTAATTAAGTTTATAATCTTGACATAGGGGTGTCAAGAATTGTGTGATATATTAAAATTATTAAATGTCTTCTACGAAGGGGATAAATAACAAGGAGGAAGTAAAATGGATTTTTTAAAAGCATTTAATAGGATAATGGAAGAACAGAGTGAGATAGCGTTGGCTACTTGTGTGGATAATATTCCAAATGTTAGGGTTGTAAATTTTTATTATGATACTAGGAATAAAGGTGTTATATATTTTTCAACCTTTGCAGATAATGCAAAGATTGAAGAGTTTTCAAAAAATAAGATAGTAGCATTTACATCAATTCCTCATGAAGGGAATGAACATGTTAGGGTTGTAGGAGCAACAGTGAAAAAAAGTGAACTGACAGTATATGACTTGAAAGAGGCGTTCATTAAAAAAATTTCTGACTATGAAATAACTATTGAGCAAGTAGGAGATCAGTTGATACTTTTTGAAGTAAAGTTTGAACAAGCAGATGTAACGATTGACTTTACACAATCTAAGACAATAATTTTATAGTTTGTAGGCCGTCACAAAAATTAAAGAGAGGAGTTGTATCACTTCGTTTTGAATGATACAACTCCTCTCTTTAATAAGGTTAAAATAACGTTAACTTGCTTTAAATCTCTTCCAACGAGGTCTAGCTATAAAACAGGCAATGATACCTAAAATACAGATAGCCACAAGGACCATACTAGTCACATTCCAGCCATAGTTTTCAGCTAAGATGCCAAGGCCATAGCCACAAAGTGCACTACCTAAATAGGTAATGGCATTTGTAATGCCTGAAACCGTTGAGATTTTATCATACTTAGCAAAGTAAGTTGGGAGGACACTGACAAGGATGGTATTAATCCCTAACATACAAGAAGTAACGATAGAGAAGAAGAAGATAGATAAGTACATACTATATTTACCAACACAAACTAATAAGACAAGACTAATCATGCTTACAAAGTAAAATAAGATAGTAGTCTTTAAGTCATCATTACCATTTTTAGCATTGATATATTTTACAATATAAATACCAGATAAATTAACTAATGGCAAGAAAGCAGATAAGAAGATTGAAAAATAAGCATTGACCTGAAAGTTATCTGTGATATAACCAGGTACCCATGTCATAATACCATCTTTTAAGAAGCCCATGATAAGGACAGCAACAAGTATAGTAATTAGTCCAGAGGTTACCAAAAGTGCCTTAGGGGAATAATCTTGCTTAGTCATAGCTGATGAGGTAGATTGCGTTGAACTTGTTGTATCCTCGCCGTACTTCTCAGCAAAGTTTTCGATTTGTTTAATTGTAATATGCCAAAGTATAGCCATAGTAAACAATAAAATAGCTGAACATAAGAAGATAAGTTTCCAATCAAACATAGCAATCATGAAGGAGCAACTTAGGTAAGTAAAGAAAGTCCCTAGAGCTATAGCTGTTTGAATATTAAAGCAGCATTTATGGAGATAGTCTTTAGGCATATGTTTAGAAAATAGTTTCAGCATAGGACACCAAATCAGTGAAAGGGTAAAGCCATTAAGGAACCAAGCAGAGAGTAATTGCCAGTAGTTGGTGGATAAAAATACAAAGAAATTACAGAGTCCACAACCTAGAAGGCCTATAAAAACTAGGAGTCTAGGGGAATAGCGATCCCCTAGGAATCCACTAACTAATTGGCCTATACCATAGCTTATAAATAAAGCGGTTACGATCGTTCCTAACTGACTGATGCCATAACCTTCACTAGTACCTATCTGAATCATTGAAGCTGCATAATTAAGCCTACCAATATAAGAGACAAAATAAGCTAGCCAGCTTATCAAAAAAAGTTTTTTGAGTTGTCCAAGGTGAGTAATAGTCATTGTAAGCTCCTAAGCGTTAAAGTATTTGTTTAAAAGAGTAGCTGTGCGCATTTCCATTAAAGCAAGGAAGTCTTTTGCAGATTCCACTTGACGTACATAATCTAACATAGCACGGCCTTCTTCAATACATAATTCATCATGTAGGGGGAAATAGTGTTCAAGCAAGAATAGGGTATAGCTTACAAGTCTATACTCACCATGTACTTTGTAGTGCTCACCGTGATAAGATTCTACGGCTACAGAATATTGGTCTTTAATAGAGGTAATAATATCTGATTTTTCATTAGATGGAGCAAGTACAATAGTTTTCATCTCATCAAATAACTTGCCAGAAAGAACAGAGTGAGAATCACTACTTCCTACGATTGGAATATGGGTGAGTCCCTTAGCACGTGCTTCGTGGTAGAAAGCAAGCTGCATATTATTTTCAATAGAAGATTGACCACCGATAAGTTCAAAAGCATCAAAAGATCTATTTTCGAATTGATATAGACTCATAGCATCTCTGACATGGTAGACGTTAGCAAGCCAGTGAGGATGGGCAAAAATAGCTAAACCATTCCCTTTTCTAATGTGGTCATAGGTCCATAAGCAAGCGGCGTACTCAAAAGCATTGACACCTTCGGGGCAAGTAAGTTCTGATGCAATAGCTTGGACTTCTTCATAATATTGCTCAGGATTTTCTTTGAAGAGTTTGTTGACACTATATTCACTACCGAAGTTAACGATGTGAATATGATTATCTAAACCGTGTACTTCTTCTCCTGGGAAGATTTTAAGAGCAATAGGGGCATCTTTATAAGCATCTATTGCTCTTAAAGAAGGTTCATATTGGTGATGATCTGTAATGGCTAAGAAGTCAAATCCTTTTTTTCTATAGGTAGCGGCTACAAATTCTGGAGATTCTTTACCATCAGAGAAGCAGGTATGAACGTGTAAATCACCTTTGTAAGGTTTTCGGCTATAGAGATCAGGGTCTAGGGCATAGATAGAAAGTTGAACTGAAATTTTGCCTGCATCATCAAGGACACGGATATAATGTTCTTGTTCGTTGCCAAATAAATAATTTATAACAAGTTTGTTATTTACAGCCGTAACTGTTGTTTGGAAGTAGGATTGACCTATTTCGTTTTGAACAGATTCAAATAAAGGTAAAACCATAACCGTATAGTCTTTGCCCTCTATAAAATGTGTGCTATAGTCAATGGATTCTATAGTAATCATACTTTCAGTATGAGATTTTACTACCTTTGGATAAATATCATATAATTCTAATTCTTTTTTCAAATTAATCACGCTCCTTGATATTTATTATATAAGTAAAAGTCAAAAATTAAAGTATTGAACAAAATATTGAATTATTTTTAGAAATAGAGTAACATGATGAAAGAAAGTTCATTTTTTATGAACAAGGAGAATCATATAAATGGATACAAGACAAAATCAAATTATTGAAATTCTAAGAATTAAGAAAAATGTATCGATAGATTATTTGTGCCAAAGTTTATCTTATAGTACATCCACAATCAGAAGAGATGTTATTACATTACAAGAAATGGGATTAGTTAAAAGAGAAAAAGGAAATGTAAGACTTTTAGTAACCAGTAGTAAAGAAAAGCATTTTAAGATAAGGGCTAAAGAAAATATAGATAAAAAAAGAGTGATTTGTGGGCTTGCTAAAGATTTTATAACAGATGGGATGTCTATCTTTTTAGATGCCAGTTCTACAGTATTACAATTGGTACCGATACTGGCTGAATATAAGAACATAACAGTAGTAACTAATGGCATTGAGATAGCCCATGCCTTGATACAAATACCAGATATAGAAATTTTTATGTCTGGAGGATATGTAAGAGAGGGGTCAAGTGCAATAGTTGGAGAACCGGCTATAGATTATATTAAGCAATTTAATTTAGACCTTTGTATACTGTCTTGTAATGGAGTAGATAAAAAAGGATTTTATGAACCAAGTATGCAACAATCTATAGTGAAGAAATACATGATGAAACAAGCAGAGATGACTATTATGATATGTGATAGTACAAAGGTCGGACATAAGTATAAGTTTACTCTGGCAGAGTACAATGAAATAGACTATTTTATTACAGATAAAAAGCCTATAGCAGAAATATATGAGACAGCAGCAGAAGCAAATTGTGAAATGATATATGCTGATAAGGGGATAGGGTCTATTCAAGGGGGAGTATAAATGAATAAACAAGATAAAACGCTAGAAGAAATCCAAAAGCAGTATAGTAAAATTATGAAACAATCCAGTATGCAAATTTTATTGGTACCAGTTTTGGTAATAGCATTAGTCATTGGCGCGGTTATGAATTCTCAAGCAGTCTTTATGGTGTGTATAGGGCCAGTAATCATCTATATGGTGTGGTTTAGATTGGTGGTCTATAGATGTCCTAAGTGTGGTCAGCCATTTACACAGTACCAGATATATACCTGTGAGTGTAAGAAGTGTAAGACGAAATTTGGTAGAGGGTAACACGAGGATAAGACTCCTAAGTCATTTGAAATGACCTGGGGGTCTTTTGCTATTATAAGAAATTTATGGAAATCTAAATGATGTCTATGGATTCAAGTCCCTACATCATGCGAAGGAAAAGTATGCAGCTACTCATTGGCAGCCTAGATATTTAGCTTATTATC
>JAVVPO010000050.1:5171-18971 GCA_036655715.1 Cellulosilyticaceae bacterium
ATTAGTAGCATAAGGGCCGGTAATATTTTTGGAGAGCATAGAGTATTATTTGCAAATGAAGTGGATGAAGAGGTAGAGTTCGTACATAAAGTCTCATCAAGAGAAGCCTTTGCTAGTGGGATTGTTAAAAGCGCCAAATGGTTAGTGGGAAAACCTGTAGGGTATTATACGATGGAAGATTTAGTTAAGGAATATTAAAATCCAAGTAGAATTTTAAAAGTCACAAAAAGGTCTCCACTATTGATAACCAATAGCAGAGACCTTTTTATAGAATATAAGTGTTTAAATAAGCTAAAAAAATAACATAATTCCTTAAAAAGATAACCTAAACAGGATATAATGATAAAAAAGAAAAGGTGGAGACTAATGACACACAAATTATATTATAAAGATAGTTATCTCACAAACTTTGAAGCAAAGGTAGTAAGCTGTGAGCCTTATAAAGAAGGGTATACTACATTACTAGATCAAACAGCCTTTTATCCAGAAGGCGGGGGACAGCCTGCTGATAAAGGCTATTTAAATGATATAGAAGTAGAACATGTTTTTATCAAACAAGATGAAATCTATCATGTGACGAAGGAAAAGCTAGAGATAGGTGCTGTAGTAAGAGGACAAGTTAGTTTCAAGAGACGCTTTGATTATATGCAGCAGCACTCAGGGGAACATATTATATCAGGGCTTATTAGGGAGTACTATGGCTATAATAATGTAGGATTTCATTTGAGCAAGGAATATATGACAGCTGATTTTGATGGAGAGTTTTCTAAGGCAGATATGATCATGATAGAAGGCAAGGCGAATGAGATAGTATTTAAAAATGTACCTATAAGCGCTAAGATTTATCCACAAGGAGGAGTAAGTGACATAGCATATCGCTCTAAGATAGAATTAGATGGGGAGGTAAGATTAGTTACAGTTGAAGCGTGTGATGTATGTGCTTGTTGCGGAACCCATTTAACAACTACAGGACAAGTAGGTCTCATTAAGATTTTATCTAGTGAAAGGCATAGAGGGGGTATACGGTTAACTATTGTATGCGGAGAACGAGCTTTAAAGGATTATCACAAAAGGCTTGAGGCCATAACAGAGCTATCAGGACTACTTTCTGCAAGGCCAGAACTTGTCGTAGCAGGAGTGAAGAAGCTTCAAGGAGAGCTTGGGGAAATCAAACAAAAGCTAGTAGGACGAACAAAAGAATTATTTGAGTATAAGGCCAATTATTATAGTGGAAGTACGCAGGAAATGATTTGTCAGGTAGAAGAAGGACTTGCGCCTGATGAACTAAGAAGATTGTGTGTGGCTATGACAGAGAAGACAGAAGCTTTGTGTGTGGTTTTAACACCAGAGGGAGTGCAATTTAAATATGCGATAGGATCACAGAGTATAGATGTGAGGCCACTGTGCAAGTTGCTAAATGAAGCCTTCAATGGGAGAGGTGGAGGAGTAAAAGAAATGTGCCAAGGGAGTTTTAGGGGAGATAATGAGGAGATAGAGAGATTAATACGAGACTATTTAAAGCAGTACGAAGGGGTCTTATCTTTTTCTTAATGCAAAAACGATTTGTCCAAGGTATGCTAGGCTCTGTGAAATAAAATGACCATTAAATTTATGAAAATAAGTTCATAAGCTTAATATTGTGGTAAAATAAATATAAGATAAAAGATTAAGAAAATAAAAGAAAAAACAAGAAAAGAGGATGAAAAATGAATAAAACAACTTGCTATGACTTGGAGTGGCTACAAAATCCGACTGTGTTTGCTGTTAATAGGTTACCACATCATTCAGATCACAAATATTTCGCCGTGAATGATGAAGTCGCTAAAAACAAAAGTAGCTTTACGGAATCTTTAAATGGCATATGGAAATTTAGTTATGCTAAAAATTTAAATAGTACCTATAAAGAATTTTATCAAGAATCTTATGATGCAAAAAATTGGAATGATATTAAAGTGCCAGGGCATATTGAGATGCAAGGCTATGATAAACCACAATATGTCAATACGATGTATCCTTGGGATGGTCATGAGGTAATTAATCCACCACAGATACCAACTATTTATAATCCAGTAGGAAGCTATGTGAAGTACTTTGAAGTACCAAAAGCATGGGGAAGTTCACCAGTATACATATCATTCCAAGGGGTTGAGTCTGCTTTTTATGTATGGCTTAATGGGGAATTTGTAGGATATAGTGAAGATAGTTTTACACCGGCAGAATTTGATTTAACACCTTTCATTAAGGATGGAGAAAATAAACTAGCAGTCATGGTTATTAAATGGAGTAGTGGAAGCTGGCTAGAGGATCAAGATTTTTGGAGATTCTCAGGTATCTTTAGAGATGTGTATCTCTACACAGTGCCGCAGACCCATGTTGTAGATCTATTTGTACAAACCCAGTTAGATGAAGCATATTGTCATGGGGAGTTAAAGCTAGATATAGCAATAGCTGGGGATCTTAATAGCTATTTAGAAGTAAGCTTGCAAAATGCAGAAGGTGTAGAAATAGAATCTTTTAGTGCAGCGTGTGAGGAAAAGTTAGTATTATCTCATGGCATTTCTAATGTAGCGTTGTGGAGCAGCGAAAGCCCATATCTCTATGAGATGATTATTAAAGTAATGAATAAGGAAACCCGTGAAGTAGTAGAAGTGATTAGCCAAAAGGTTGGATTTAGAAAGTTTGAGATGATTAATTGCATCATGCACCTTAATGGCAAGCGCATTGTCTTTAATGGGGTGAATAGACATGAGTTTAGTTGTCATCATGGTAGATGTGTAACCCTAGAAGAAATGCTATGGGATGTCAAGAACATGAAACAATACAATATTAATGCGGTAAGAACTTCTCATTATCCAAACCAAAGTGTATTTTATGATTTATGTGATGAGTATGGACTCTATGTGATAGATGAAGCAAACCTTGAGAGCCATGGGACATGGCAAACTATTGGGACACTTAAGCCTGAGTTTATAGTGCCAGATTCCAAACCAGAGTGGTGTGAGGCAGTTATAGATAGAGCAGCGGCTATGCTTGAAAGAGATAAGAATCATCCATCTATTCTTATTTGGTCTTGTGGAAATGAATCTTATGGTGGAGAAAATATCTATAAGATGTCAGAGTATTATAGAGCCAAAGATAGTACAAGATTAGTACACTATGAAGGTGTATTTAATGATAGAAGATTTAATGATTCAAGTGATATGGAAAGTCAGATGTATACGAAGGTACCCCAAATTAAGGAGTACTTAGAAAACGATCCAAAGAAGCCTTTTATTTGCTGTGAGTATACGCATGCTATGGGGAATTCAAATGGAGCGATGCACAAATACATAGAGCTTACAGAAAACTATCCAATGTACCAAGGTGGATTTATTTGGGATTATATTGATCAAGCTATTTTAACAAAAGACCAATATGGCAAAGAGTATCTAGCTTTTGGAGGGGACTTTGGAGATAAACCCACAGATTACAACTTCTGTGTAAATGGTATTATCTTTGCAGATAGAAGGGTATCACCAAAGATGCAAGAGGTGAAGTTTAATTATCAAGCGTTCAAGTTAAATGTAGATCAAACAACCGTACAGATTACGAATAAAAATCTATTTGTAGGGACAGAGGGGTATAGCTTAAACTATGAAGTACTAAAAGATGGGGTAGTGATGGAACAAGGGAACTTGTTAGTAGATGTGCCAGCCGGTGAAACAAAGACTATAGAATTACCTATTCATGAGCAGACAATACCAGCAGAGTATGCAGTAAGTGTGGCTTTAGTGCTTAAAGAAAATACATTATGGGCAAAGAGTGGTCATGAAGTAGCCTTTGGGCAGTACAGTTATAAGGTAGAAAATCATAAGCCGGTGAATAAACCAGGTGTAATCGTAGTGGATGGAGATAATAACTTTGGCGTAAGAGGGGATAACTTCCATGCTATTTATTCCAAGCCATATGGTGGGCTGACTTCCTATAAATATATGGGGAAAGAGCTTATAAGTGCTATTCCTATGCCGAACTTTTGGCATGCACCAACAGATAACGATAGAGGAAATAAAATGGCATATAGATGTGCACCATGGAAAGTGGCCGGTCTTTATGCAAAGGTTATAGATATTAAGACAAGTTATGATGAGCTAAGTGCATCCATTACTTATGCCTATAGTTTGGCAACAACTCCGAAGACTGTTTGTAAGGTTACTTATACAACCTATGGAGATGGGGAGATTAGTGTAGAGTTAGATTACCAAGGTGTGAGTGGATTACCTGAGATGCCAGACTTTGGGTTGTTATTTAAAGTACCAAGCCAGTATAATAAAGTAAGTTGGTATGGATATGGCCCTGAAGAAAATTATAGTGACCGTAGACATGGTGCAAGGCTTGGTATCTTTACAAATGAAGTGAAAGATAATATGACAGGCTATGTCATCCCACAAGAATGTGGTAATAAAACAGGCGTAAGATGGGCTGAAGTAGTGAATGAAAGTGGTAGTGGGATTAAAATAACTTCCGAAAAAATGGAATTTTGCGCCTTACCTTATACACCACATGAGAT
This sequence comes from Cellulosilyticaceae bacterium, assembly GCA_036655715.1. GTDB lineage: Bacteria > Bacillota > Clostridia > Lachnospirales > Cellulosilyticaceae > JAVVPO01. The sequence continues at coordinate 9,718 of JAVVPO010000050.1, forward strand.
AGAAAATGCATATCATCACTATGAGTTACCACCTGTACATCATACGGTGCTTAAAGCTTCTCTTAAACATATGGGAATAGGCGGAGATGATAGTTGGGGAGCATGTACACATGAGGAGTATTTGATTCCATCACATGAAGATATGAAATTTAGATTGAGTATAAAAGGAATATAGAGAACTGAAAGGTAGACCACCGACAAAATTATTGTTAGTGGTCTACCTTTGTACTATGTGCCTAAAGGTGGAGTGGTAGAAGATGTCAGTAAGTCTTATTATATGCTGGAGCAACCTGTTTCCTTAGCTAATGGAAAGCTTGTGATAGAAGTGAAGGTATCCCCAATAACTTTTTAGCTGGGAGAGGTCTGAAAATAAGATAACGATAAGTGGAATACCTTATAATCAGCCAAATTTTACAATGATGGCGTCTCAAGTGATAAGAGCAAAAGAAGTAGATTGGACAATTAGATTAAGATAATAAAATCTTTTATAAGATAAATAGATTTATGGTATACTGTATAGCAAGATATTATTTATTAAAAGGATGAAACTATGCAGATATTTATAGAGCAGTTAATAAACATTATAAAAGAAAAACGGATTAAAAAAATAACTATACTAGGACATGATCATATAGACGAAGACTCTTGTATAAGTGCCTTATTACTTCAGCATATTCTAAAAGTTTATCATATAGACAGCCAAATAAAGATAATGGATACTGTGATTAATGAGCATACTTTAAGGATACTTATGAAACTTGGCCATGATATGAAAGATTATCAGGTGAAAGAAACGGATGAAAATGATCATTTGTTTTTAGTAGATCATTATCGTAGCACCCACAAAGGAATGGTGATAGGCTGTATTGATCATCATCCTACAAATCAGCAATTCGATTATTTAATCTATGAGAATGATAAAGCGAGTGCATGCTGTAAGAAGATTTATAACTATATGGAAGAGGCGCATATGCCTATTGATAGAAAAATCATCCAGCACGTTGTCTATGGCCTTATGATAGATACCTTTGCTTTTAAAAGCTCAAGAGGCACGCTAAAAGATAAGAAATGGGTAGAAGAGATGGTGGAAACATATGATTTAGATTATAAAGGGATGTATGCAGATGCACTAAGCCTGACGGACCTTGGTAAAACCATAGAAGAAATCGCTCTGACCAATTTAAAAGTTTATGATTTTGAAGGGGCAATTGTAAAATCTACTTATATACAAGTAGATAAAGAGCCTCATAATATAGAAGAGATACTTCAAATACTTCAACAGAACACAGTAAAAGAAAAATTAGCACTATGGGTATTTTTACTTGTAGATGTAGAAAAGATTAAGACGGTGGAATACCGTATTTATCCGAAGCAGATAGAAAAGATCAGCCATGATAAGCTTACTTCAAGGGCGCAAGGAATTATGCCGAAAATAGAACAGTTATTTGAAAGATAAAAAGTAAACAACAGATAAAAGCAGTTAGGGATCAGTGTAGATCATCTAGCTGCTTTTACTTTTGTGGCTAGCAATTATTTAATTATAGAATAATTAAAAGAAGATTCATCAACAATATAAGAGAAGGGAGATAATTGGATGATAGGTTTTTGTATATCTTATCTATACGTGTTTTTATTGTTAGTGATAGGAACCAGATTTGAGAGATATAGTAAGGAAGTAAGCCGGAAATTTGTTCATATCATGACGGCTAATTGGTGGTTTATTGTTATGGTGTGTTTTAAAGAGCCTTTTTGGGCCATAATTGTTGCACTCAGTTTTATCTTAGGCAATCTAATAACTTACAAATATAGTTTCTTTACGTGTATTGAAAGAGAAGATAGAAAGAAGGATAAGGGAACGATTTACTATGCTATAACACTTCTGGTACTAGTAATCCTAAGTTTTCACTATGAAGATATGCTTATAGGACTTATTGGGAGCATGGTAATGGGATATGCAGATGGCTTAGCTGCTTTGTGTGGGAAATGGCTAAATTGGATACCTTACTCTATTAGGGGGAATAAGAAAAGTTTGTCAGGGAGTCTGACTATGTTTGTTGTAACATCTATCATTGTATGGGGAGTTCTAGAGTGCAGGGGATATAATCATAAGATAGGTCTAGCTTTGATAATGGGTATAATAGGGGCGGGCTTAGAGGCAATATCAGTTAAGGGAAGAGATAATCTTACGGTACCACTAGGGATTGTAGGGGTGTATATACTCTGTGTGAAATGATGTTAGTGTAATGAAGATGCATGAAACAAATATAAATTGTGGAATATAACGGAAAATGTAAGGTTTAATTATAAAAAATAGTATTTATTAATAATATTTAGTTTAAATGAAATTTGTGCAAATTATGCAAGAAAGTATAAGGATTAACAACCTTTAAAAGAGACGAGAATACTGAATATATACAATATTCATAAGTATACTTAGTGTATATGACCTGCAAATTTAGGAATGGGATATATATTTTGTTCAATTACATCAAAAAATATGCTATTTCTAACATAAATGTTAAAAAATCCGTTGTGCTTTTTTAACACATATGATATCATATAGCATGTTACTAAATATATACTATATTTTAGGCAGGAAATCGTGACACTAAATTAACAAGAATATAGGAGGCACATAATGTTAAAAAGAAAATTAGCATTACTTTTAAGTGGACTTGCTGTAACTAGCATGGTATTAATGGGCTGTAGTACTGGTACAGATGCAACAAAAGCAACAGTATTAAGAGTAGCTCATGTACAGGGTGAAGATCATCCTCAGCATGCAGCAATGTTAGAATTTGAAAAGTATGTAGAAGAAAAAACTAATGGGGAAATAGATGTACAAGTATTTCCTAATGAGTTACTAGGACCACAAAGACAAACAGTTGAGCTTACTCAAACAGGAGCAATTGATTTTGTTATTGCCAGTGTAGGTCTTCTTGAAGCGTTCGAATCAAGATATACAGTATTTAACTTACCTTACTTATTCGATAGTAGAGAGCACTACTTTGCAACAATGGAAGACCAAGATATCATTGGAGAAATCTTTAATGCAACAGAGCAAAGTGGATTCGTAGGATTAACATGGTTTGATGCAGGAACAAGAAACGTGTATACCGTTAAAAAACCAGTTATGACACCAGATGATATGAAAGGTTTAAAAATTAGGGTTCAATCAAGCCCAGTTAACCTTGCTTTAATCTCAGCATTAGGCGCATCACCAACACCAATGAGCTTTGGTGAAGTTTATACAGCATTACAACAAAGCGTTATTGATGGAGCAGAAAATAATGAACTTGCTCTTACAAATAATAAGCATGGAGAAGTTGCACCATACTATAGTTATACACAACATGGTATGATTCCGGATATTCTTATTGGAAGCAAAAAGACTTTAGATCGTTTAACTCCAGAGCAACAACAAGTTATTTTTGAAGCTTCAGAAGTAGCTAATGCATATGAAATTGAAGAATGGGCAGAATCAGTAGAAAAAGCTAAAGCTCAAGCTTTAGAGATGGGTGTACAATTCAATGAGGTAGATATAGAAGCTTTCCAAGCTAAAGTATTACCAATTCATGAACAGTTCTTAACAACACCTGGACTTAATAGTACTTATGAAAAAATTCGTGAAAAAGCAGAAACATTAACAAATTAAGGAAAGAGGCTAAGCGAATATGAATGCACTAAGAAAATATTTAAATAAAGGGCTAGAAATTATAACTGTAGCTCTACTAGCTTTTATGGTTGTTTTAGGTGTATGGCAAATTGTTACACGTTATGTTTTTAATAACCCAAGTGTTATAACAGAAGAATTACTTCTTTATTCATTCGTTTGGATGGGGTTATTGGGATCAGCATATGTATTCGGTAAACGTGAGCATATGAGAATGAGCTTTTTTGCAGAAAAGTTTAGTGAAAAAGTTCAGTTTGGAATTTCTATAGCAACAGAAGCGATTGTATTAGCAACTGCAGCATTAGTATTAGTATGGGGTGGAATGAATATTGTTTCTTTAGCTATGGGACAAATATCACCAGCCTTAAATGTTCAAATGGGATATTTATACATGGCATTACCATTATCAGGAATTATTACTATCATATACAACGTTCTTAATATCAGTGATATGTTGAAAAATAAAGGACAAAAATCTAACTAGAAATAGGAAGGGGTCTCGAGATGGATCTTGCATTACAAACAGGATTAATTTTATTGGTGGTTTTCCCAGTACTATTATTAACAGGAGCACCGATTGCTATTGGTATCGGAGTATCATCAGTACTTGCTATATTAACAGCGTTACCAGTAGATGTTGCTGTACTTACAGCATCACAGCGTATCTTTACAGGTATTAACTCATTCTCATTACTTGCAATCCCATTTTTCATCTTAGCAGGGATTATCATGAATCGTGGGGGTATCGCTTTAAAATTAGTTAACTTTGCAAAATTACTTAGTGGTAGATTACCAGGTTCATTAGCACATACAAACGTAGTAGGAAATATGTTGTTTGGTTCAGTTAGTGGTTCTTCAGTTGCAGCAGCAGCAGCTATTGGTGGAACTATGGCACCACTTCAAGAAGCAGAAGGATATGATAAAAACTATAGTGCGGCTGTTAACATTGCGTCAGCACCAACAGGATTATTAATTCCTCCAAGTAACTCCCTTATCGTTTACTCATTAGTAAGTGGTGGAACATCAGTTGCAGCTTTATTCATGGCAGGATATATACCAGGTATTTTATGGGGATTATCTGTTATGGTTGTGGCATTCATTCTTGCTAAAAAATACAAATATAAAACAAGCACAGATAAAATTACTTTTAAAATTGCTTTAAGAATAACTCTTGAAGCGCTTCCAAGTTTATTACTTATCATCATTATCATTGGTGGTATTGTTGGCGGTGTATTTACTGCTACAGAGGGAGCTGCAGTAGCTGTTGCGTATTCAGCAATATTATCATTATTTTTCTATAAGACAATTACAGTAAAAGAACTTCCTAGTATTTTATTAGAAACAGTAGAAATGGCATCAATTATTGTATTCCTTATCGGAACATCTTCAATTATGTCATGGGTACTTGCATTCACTAATATTCCAAGTGCTATTACAAGCTTATTATTAGGAATATCTTCAAGTCCAATTGTTATCTTATTATTAATGAACATTATTTTATTAATAGTAGGTACATTCATGGATTTAACACCAGCTATTTTAATCTTTACACCAATATTCTTACCAATTGCACAAAGCTTTGGTATGGATTCAATTCAGTTCGGTATCATGTTAGTATTTAACTTATGTATTGGTAACATCACACCACCAGTAGGAAATACACTGTTTGTTGGATGTAGAGTTGGTAAAACTAAGATTGAAGAAGTTGTTAAATACTTATTACCTTACTATGTGGCAATTATCATTGTATTAATGATGGTAACATTTATCCCACAAGTAAGTATGTTTATCCCACAACTTATGGGACTTGCAAAATAATAATAACAACCCTATGAAAGGAGAGAGTCAGATTATGGACTCTCTCCTTTTTGCTTTTTTAAAGGTATATCATATTCTATACTAGCTACATACAATATGATATACCTTTAAAAAAGTCTGAGATGAGTGGGATGGTTTATGAGGAAGTTTATATTGAGTTTTGCTCTAGTCAAAGGAAGAAAAAGCGGATAGAAGTAAAAGATAAGATAAATAGACTCATTTCTAAAATGAATAAGAAAAAGGAAATCCAAATTTAAGCACTTCTAAGCTACATTTAGCTAGAATAAGTGCTTTTTTTGTTGACAAACTAATGGTAAATATTTACTATCAAGATAATAGATAATAAAGTGGAGAAGTAGAAGGAATGTGGGGGAAGCAAATGAAAAAAATTGTACTATTAGCAGGTAGTGAAAAAACAAAAAAATATCCGACTACAGCAAAAAATATGTATTGGAAAAGTCATATTTTTCGCGCAGCATATAGATATGCTGAAATAATAGCGGATGAGATATACATACTATCACCTACATATGGGGTGATTGGGGTAGATGAAGTTGTAGGTATAGAGGATGAACAGTTAGAATCGTGGCCTAAACTGAAACGTCAGATATGGGGACGTAATTTATTGATAGAATTAGGTAAGAAAGCAGACTTGCAAGAAGATAAATTTGAGATTCTAGCTGAAAAATCTTATTGCGAGACATTTATAAAGGGGATAAAGTATTATAATTTACCATTAGAAGGGCATTCTAAGAGGGAGTGGTTGCCTTATATACAAAAGCTTATAAGGGGAGAGTATAGTAGATTCAGACAGCTGGAGAAGGGCCAGTGGAGTGCGAGAGAGATACATAGAGCTGTCTGGACACTTCCTAGATATAATTATTTAACGATAGATGAAATTCCTTTTAAAGAGGGTGTTTATTTCATAATAGATGAAAATGAAGCGTGCGGTGGCTATCCTAGAATTGTGAGAGTTGGGACTCATAAAGGAGACGAAAGACTAAAGAAAAGGCTCTGGCAGCATTTTATGACAGAAGATAAGAATGGAAGTATCCTGAGGAAATATGTAGGAAGTGCGCTACTTGGTCAAACAAAAGATAATTATCTTGAAATATGGGGATGCAACTCAAGAAATCCCAAGGTATATAAGGCTTGGCAAAAGAAGATAAATGTTAATAAAGAACGAGCTGTTGAAGTGAAAGTATCAAGATATCTAAGAGAGTGTACTAGCTTTTGCTGTATAGATATTGAAGGATATGGGGAGAGATTAGAATTTAAAGAAAAGGTGTTAAGAAGCTTATATGAGGATGAGTCTTTTCGTGCGACAGATAAGTGGCTGGGGAGATCTAACCCTATGTTGCATATAGGAACTTATGGACTTTGGAATGAGGAATTAAGTCGGAAGTAGAGCTTGCTTGGAATAGTAAATAGGTGGCAAAGTGTGTTATAATAATAAGAAAAAGATTGGAAATAAATGAAGATGGGAGTCAAAAGATGCATATAAGACCGAGAGCGGCAGCTATTATATTAAATGAAGAAAATCATTTGCTCTTATTAAGACAAAAAAATCCCTATACAGGATTTGAATGGTGGACACTTCCAGGAGGCGGGATGGAACCTTCTGAAAGTGTTATAGATACAATTGTAAGAGAGGTTATGGAAGAGTGTAACGTAAACTGTAGACCTATGAAACTAATCTATATAAGTGAGTATGTGGATTACAGTATTGATACACATCATTTAGGCATGTTCTTTTTAACAACTGTAGCAGAACCAGAAAATATTAAAGCAGGAATTGATCCGGAAGTAGAAGTGCAGTATATAAAAGAGTGTAGATTTGTGTCACGAGAAGAACTACAAAATTCTAAGATTCCTATTTATCCACCAGTGTTTAAAATACAGTTTTGGGAAGATTTAAATAATGAATTTGTTGAACATGAAGTTTATCATAGAGGTATGATAGAAGAAACATAATGGAAAAAAAATACATTTATTCACAAAATGTGGATAAAATGTGGATAAATATTAAAAAATAATAAATAAAGTAATAAAAACAAAAATAATAACAGTAATAATATGAAATAATAGCAGTCATAAAGTGCAATAAAATAGAACCTAAAAGATTTAAATCTTTTAGGTTCTATTTTATTGCACTTTATTTTAATGAATACTGGCCTAACATTTCAGTTCGAGATTTTTCTCCTTCAAGAACTGAAGATAAAGAAATACCTAAAGTATTGGAGATAGAACTCAGATAAAATAACATTCTACCCATTTCTTTTTCGATAGATTCATTACATTGTTTACAAGGATAACCATCGATATGGCTACTTAACAAAAATTTTAATTCTTCTAGAGATATATCTTCGATAGGATACTGCTGCTTATCTACATGGATTTTGATACATCCACAAGTAGTAGCACATTTTGAGATAGTGCGATTAAGTCTTGCACAAGCATCTTGAAGTTTTGTCATCTGATCTAATATGCTTCTATTCCTAATCAATACACCATCAATAAAAGTTTGAAATTGCTCAAGCTCTGTATTTTCTATCAACAGTATCACCTCCTTTTTTAAATTTTATAATTTCTAATAATTATAACACGCATTAAAAAATAAAGAAAGTTCAGAAAGATTTATATTAATCATTTGGTTTAAATAAACAAAAAATCCTATTTTTAAATGTATATTTACTATGTTTTTTTTTCTTTATTATATGTATAATATATAGTGTGACATAAGAAAAAAATATGTATATAAATATCTGGACAGTTTATGTTATAATAGCTAACTGTACAGAAATCATATAAGTTAAAAGAGGTATATTATGAAATTAGGTTTTGAATATGGAACGACAAGAATCGAGTACAATCTAACTTATAAGAAAAGAAGCAGTATATCTATTCAAGTAGAAGCCGATGGACAAGTTAATGTAGTAGCACCGGTTGGGTCTACAGTATTTACTATAATGGATAAAGTAAAAGGTAATGCGGAATGGATTATTTCTGAGTTAGAGAGAATTGCAATAGCTAAAGAAGCAACTTTGAAATATGTTTACTTAGGTAAAAATTATGGAGTTGAATTAATAGAAGATGCTACAAAAGAAGATATTACAGTTAAACTTGTAAGAGGAAAGTTTGTAGTTGAAGGATCTGATTTAAGTAAGGTAAGAGTATCAGGAGCTATGCGACTATGGTACATAAACAAAGCAACGAGTAAGGCTAAAGAAAGAGCAAAAGCTTTCTTAGAAGGATTTGAGAATAAGCCAAAGAAAATACAAGTAGATGTTTTAAAAGATAGTCTTTACACTATCGATAAAGAAAATAACAATCTGGTATTAGATGTAAACTGTGCAATAGGACCTGTTAACGTATTAGATTATATGTTAGTTGGCGGTTTATGTAAGCTTAGTGAAATGGATAATGACTCAACTAATCTGAAAATCAAAGAACTTATTCCTGATTTTGAATTAGCTGAAGAATGGCTTAGAACAAGCCAAGATAAGTTTCTATTTAGTTAATCCCTAGTTTTGCTAGGTGATTAACTAAATAGTTAAAATTAATGGATTGACAACTATAAAGATGTTTAGTATAATTCATGAAGTCAACAGGACAAGTTGATAAAAAAACATCTAAAAGATACCAAAAATACTAAGAAAAATCTTGACATAAAGCAAGTCTTGATGTTAAGATGACTAGGCAGTAAACATTGTACTTTGAAAACTAAACATAACAAAAATAGATTTAAGAAATTTAAATCTAC
>JAVVPO010000051.1:0-18769 GCA_036655715.1 Cellulosilyticaceae bacterium
CTCTCCTTGCGAACCTCCCCTAAAATCCCCAAAACTTATTCCCCACAAAAAAAAGAACCCCAAGTCCCCTCAGAGTTCCCAAATTCCTAATTATACAACTTATGCAATGACAATATTCTGATCCCTATTTGGTCCTACCCCCACCATAGTAATCTTACATTCACATAATTCTTCTATTCTAGCAATATATTTCTTTACGCTTTCAGGCAATTCTTCATAAGAACGGATATGAGAAATCTCTCCCCATCCTTCCATTTCCTCGTAAACTGGTTTACATTTTTTAAGATTTTCAAGACTTGCTGGGAAATGCTTAATAACCTTTCCATCAAGTTCATATCCTACACAGATTTTGATTGTTTCGATATCTTTAAGTACATCTATTTTGTTAAGAGCAATTTGTGTGAGTCCACTTGTACGTACAGCAAACTGTCCAATTACTGCATCAAACCATCCACATCTTCTAGGTCTTCCTGTTGTCGTACCAAATTCATGACCTGCTACGCGAATACTTTCCCCTAACTCATCATCTAATTCTGTTGGGAATGGACCTTTTCCTACACGTGTTATATAACCCTTCATAACGCCAATACATTCATCAATCATAGTTGGTCCAATTCCTGAACCAATACAAGCGCCACCTGTTACTGGATGTGAAGATGTTACATAAGGATATGTTCCTAAGTCTAAATCAAGTAATGTCCCTTGTGCACCTTCAAAGAGTACATTTTTTCCTGATTTTAAAGACTCATACGCGATAACAGTTGTATCTGTTACGTAAGGCTTAAGACGTTTTGCATACGCCATGTAACTTGAAACAATTTCTTCTGCATTAAATTGTATCTCTTGTCCATATACATGTTTAAGCATTAAATTTTTAATCTTAACATTCTCTGCTACTTTTTCTGCAAATACTTCTGGGTGATATAAATCACATATACGCACACCAGAACGATCTGCTTTATCTATATAACAAGGACCAATACCTTTTTTGGTTGTCCCTATATCTTTACCTTCTTTAGCTGCTATTTCCTCTTTTGCTTTATCTAAAGCTTTATGATATGGCATAACGAGATGCGCTCTCTCACTAATTCTAAGTGTACTTACATCTATACCTTTACTTGCTAAATGATCTATTTCTTCTAACATGCCTTCTGGATCAATAACAACTCCATTTCCTACGATACATATTTTTCCTGGATATAAAATTCCTGATGGTATTAAATGAAATTTATAAACTTCATCATTTACTGTTACAGTATGTCCTGCATTGTTACCTCCTTGGCAACGTATAACTACATCAGCTTCTTGGGATAGGATGTCTATAATTTTTGCTTTTCCTTCGTCTCCCCATTGTGCTCCTATTATAACTTTACTTGGCATGGCATACACGTCCTTTCATTTCATTCAATCTCCTTTAGGATACCAAATAACCTCTTATAAATCAATACAGCCTCCGAATATTAATTCTTATACCAGCTATAACGTTCACTTATACTTCTCTTTTTAATAGGTCAAATCAATGACATGTAATTCTCCTTCAGCTTTAAACCAAGCAAAGACACCATAAGACATATTATCTACCTCTTTGAAACAATAATACATATAATCTTTATCTAATTTATCTCTATATCTAGTAAGTTGCCTTCTCTCTTCGATTGTAATATCATACCATTCTTCTAAAAATCTAAAACACTTTTTTATTTGCTCTTGTACAAAGCTATCCTTAGGTTGCCACTCTACTAATTGACTAACATCTTCAATATCTTTTTGATTTGTATACTTCAAAACAATATAGCTGACTCCATTCCCATAAAACCCTTTATATCTAACAACTTTTTGCCCTTCATAATTTTGTGGCAAATCTACATCCCATTCTTTTTCTATTGTCTCTGTAAATGTCTCAGCCACCCTATTTTTAACCTGCGTATTTATGAGTAATGCCCCTATAACTATTATTCCAATAGCCTTATAGCCTTTATACTTTCCCTTAATACTTCCTTTTAATATTAATCCTATCCCCTTCATTATTTCACCCGATTCCTACCAATCATTTAGCTCATCTTATCAGTAGTTATTTCTATTGTATAGGTTCCTTGCCTCTTCTTTGTGTAAATTTCTTTATCTTGATTTAGTAAATAAAATCATTCTATCTTTCATATAATGAAGTAATACTTTTTCTAAGCTAATTGATATATTTATCCTCTTTACATTTATTTAACCTTACCTTATACTAATTTATATCTTATGTTATTTAGTATTACTGTGACTTTGTGAAAGGATGTGAGTATATGAAAATTGAAAAAATCAGCGATACACAAATCCGAGTCACTTTAGATCACGCGGACCTCGAGAATCGAAATATTAAAATTGGTGAATTAGCTTATGGATCTACAAAAGCACAAGCACTCTTTAAAGATATGATGACTAGAGCTTTTGAAGATTTTGGTTTTGAAGCAGAAAATGTCCCTCTTATGATTGAAGCAGTTCCTTTATCTACGGATAGCATTATGATTGTAGTGACTAAGGTTGAAGATCCATCTCAAATTGATCTTAAACTAGATGCTATTGGTGAGAGACCCACTCACAGAACGTTCAAAGAGCCTGAAGAAGACAGACTAACCGATTTAGAACTTATGGGAAGCCATTCTCATGCAAGTTCTTCTCCTCTAGTATCTAATGAACCTGTGGTTTTAATGTACTGTTTTAACACTCTAGATGATGTCTGTTTTACAGCCCATCATATACAACCTATGTATTTTGGTGAAAATTCACTTTTTAAATATAATCAGAAATACTTTTTAATCTTACACGCTAACCAAAATGTTTCTATGAATGATTCAATGTTAGTTAGTGTACTCGATGAATTTGGTCAACGTGGTATTTCAAGTGACCTTGGCGAAATGTTTCTTTTAGAGCATGGTAAGCCAATCATTGCTTCAAATGCTATTGATGTACTCGCTAAATATTTATAAAAAAAATCGCCCTCTGATGAGAAGGCGATTTTTTTATAAATATTATTCAGCTACTGTTGCTAAATAATCATTAATTTCTTTTACTAATGCATCAACATCCATACCATGTACTGCGCAAGCATCTTCAATTGATTCCATTTGTGATGATGGACAACCAAGACAGTGCATACCTGAGTTCATAAGGATTGGAATAACACCTTTATCTACTTGTAAAATTTGACCAATAATCATATCTTTAGTAATTTGTTTTGCCATTTCAATTCTCCTTTGTATTATTAAATTTTATTTATTTATAGTTATATTTCTAAAATCATCTTACTCCTATAATTATAAATAGAATTACCTTATTTAGCAACTTTTATTCTTTGGTAATGTTAATTATTTTGTGCCGCCATCATAAGTCTTGGGATAATCTGCTTTTTACGAGAGTAAACATCTGGTAAGAAAATACTCTCATCTTCCCTTCTTATATTAAATGCATGTTCTGCTAACCATTTTTCACTACCTATAGCAATAAGTTCTGTCCCACCTAGTATGAGATCTGTAACCATGAGTATAGCAAGGTCTAATCCTTCTGTAGCTGTTAACTTCTGCATTTCTTCTAGTATCTCATCTTTCATATTATAGATAGTTTTAAAATCTCCTGTATTAATCTGTGATACAGAAGCATTATATTTACCAATAGTAAACTGTTTTCTATCTATATATAGAAGTTCTGTTGCAGTTACGCCCTCTAGCGAAGTGCCGGCTGCAATTAAGTCCATACCATAAGACTCTACATCTACTTCTGCTATTTGTGCAAGCCTTTTAGCCATCTTAATATCTTCTGGTGTACAAGTTGGTGACTTAAAGAGTAGTGTGTCAGAAAGAATAGCACTTAGCATAACCCCTGCAATTTGCCTTGGTGGCATCATATTATTCTCTTCATATATTTTCGCTATAATCGTAGAAGTACAACCCACTGGCTCTGCTCTTAAAAATACTGGTATGCCCGTATTGATATTTGCTATCCTATGATGGTCTATTACTTCTAATATCTCAGCTTGCTCTATACCTGGCGCACTTTGCGCCTGCTCATTGTGGTCTACTAATATAACTCTCTTCTTCTGAATATCTAAGATATGCCTTTTAGAGATAACCCCTTTTACTTGCCCCTCTTTATCAACTATCGGGAAATGTCTGTGTGTTGTATTAAGCATAATCTCTTTAACTTCATCTATCGTATCATCTGCTTCAAAATAAACTAAATTTTGATTCCCTATGAGATTCTTAACAGAAATACTTTGAGATACCATTTTAATGGCTTTAAAGAAAGAGTATGATGTAGCAACTACCGCACACTGAGTGCCTTCCGGTAGTTCTATATTCATCTTATCTAAATCTACATCTGTAATGATGACACATCCAGCCCCTGAAGCAATAGACTCATGAATAAGTCTTTTGTTATTTCCAGTAATCATAATATCTGTATTTTCTAGATGCTCATCATCACTGATTGAAGATGTTGTATAAACATCCCCTTGTACATAAGGATGTGGATATTCACCACATATTGTTCTACCTTCTAGTACTGCTGGAATATTCACAAACGGCGTACGCTTTTTCTTTAATACACTTCCATCTGTCAAACCAATATAAGTTTTTGCTATATCTGATATGGATATAACCCCAGCTAATTTATGATCCGGATAAAGTACGGGAATCATTTGCCTACCATGTTCAGTCATTATATCCCATGCTTTTTTTACAGAATCTACTACATAAATAGGTGGAATTTTATAGTAATTCATATCTTCTACTTGTGGTTTTATATTATCAATAAAAACAGGTGGCTTTACTCCAAAATAAGTCAATGCAAAGTTTGTTTCTTTATTTACTTTGCCAAGTCTTGCTGCTACTACACTGTCATAACCTAAACTTCTTTTTAGGTGAGCATATGCAATAGATGAACATATTGAGTCCGTATCGGGATTTCTGTGTCCAAATACGTAGATACATTTGCTCATAATTCACCTTCCTTCTCTTTATTCCCAAAGTATACCTAACTTTCAGTTTATTTGCAAGTTGTACAATTTTTCCTTTTAATCATAATATGCCAATTAGCATAACATTCCATACTAATTGGCATATCTTCCAACATATTTTTATTTATCTGAGAAATAATAAGATATATAAGCTCCTATTATCATAAGTACTATTGCGATAATACCACTTATATTAAAGTAAAACCCTGGATAAAGCGTAAAAATAGAACCTACTACTAAACCAAGAATCGCTAAATATGTAGTCTGTCTATACTTATTAAGTAAGATTTTCACAATTTTTGTTCCGCCAAGCAGCCCTATTAATACTCCTATTCCTACGGGAATAAGTATAAGCAAATTCATATCAGATATTGCTCCAATAGTAGTTGTATATACACCTAATGTAAGCATTATAAAAGAACCACTAATTCCAGGTATAATCATCGTAAAAGCACTAATCGCACCTGCTATTATAAGCCAAATACTCTCTACGATATTAACACTAGTCATGACTACTTGGTTAGAGGCATCTTCCGCTGTAAATGCCATAATTAACATAATCATAAAAGTTATTATACAAGGTATCCATCCTACGGTTTGCACTTTACCCTCTTTAGCTATGTTTCGCCAAACCATAGGAATACTACCTATAATAATTCCAATAAAAGCAAAACTTGTTTCTATACTATAATGATCATATAAGTAAGTAATTGCATTACTAAAAACTAAAATTCCTACTGCTACACCTATTGCTAGACTAACTAAAAAAGGGAAATTCTTCTTTAACTTTTCTTTTTTTAGGCTTATTGCATCAAGTAATTTATCATATATCCCTAAACTTACAGCCATTGTCCCTGCACTTACACCTGGAATAACATTAGCTACCCCTAATATCATTCCAATTAATATATTTTTTATATGATTCATTGTTTCTCTCCTAGTGATTTTATACTAAATATAACTTCTAATTCATTATACTGAGTTCATAATGCATTTACAATACTTGTACTTGTATTCTAATTGAATTCTAATATAAATCTATTTATATTTCAAATAACATATTCTTATTATACTAATTGATCAAATAACCCTGCTTTTTGTATAAATACTCTACTATTTTTTATAATTCTACGTTTTAACTATATGTTTTTTATAAATTCTTTATAATAATATGATGATATTTTCCACTCAAATCTAAACATATTTTTTTCAATAAATTATTGACGTGTATACAGTATACATTATATAATAAGTGTGTAAAAGTTAGTTATTAGTAATCATTATTAAATGTACCTATTTTAATGTATCTTTAAGGATACAACTATTATAATCTGAATGATATTAAAAGGAGATGACCCTATATGTTTAAACAGTGGGAAGGCTTTACTACTGGTGAATGGACAAAAGATGTAGACGTTCGTAGCTTCATCCAATTAAACTACACTCCATATGAAGGAGATGATACTTTCTTAGCAGGTGCTACAGAAAGAACAACAAAACTTTGGGACGATGTAATGGTTCTTATGAAGAAAGAGCTTGAAAAAGGTGTTTTAGACGCTGAAACAAAAGTTCCTTCAACAATTACTTCTCATGGTCCTGGATACCTTGATAGAGATGCTGAGCAAATTGTTGGTTTCCAATCAGATGCTCCTTTAAAAAGAAACATTATGCCAAATGGTGGTATCCGTACAGTTAAAAATGCATTAGAATCATATGGTTATGAATTAAATAAAGATACATGGGAAACATTCACAAAATATCGTAAAACACACAATGATGGTGTATTCTCAGCTTATACAACAGCTATGAAGAAAGCTAGACATTCAGGTATTATTACAGGTCTTCCAGATGCTTACGGACGTGGACGTATCATTGGTGACTACCGTCGTGTTGCTTTATACGGAGTAGATAGATTAATTCAAGATAAAGAAGCTCAAAAATTAACTCTTGAAGTACCAAGTATGACAGAAGATATCATCAACCTTCGCGAAGAAATCACAGAGCAAATCGGAGCTTTAAAAGAACTAAAAGCTATGGCTAATGCTTATGGATTTGATATCTCAGCACCAGCTCAAACAGCTAAAGAAGCTATCCAATGGTTATACTTCGGATACCTTGGTGCAGTTAAAGAACAAGATGGTGCAGCTATGTCACTTGGACGTACAACATCATTCCTTGATATCTACATTGAAAGAGATCTTAAATCTGGAATCATCACAGAAGATGAAGCTCAAGAATACATGGACCACTTCGTAATGAAATTACGTATGGTACGTTTCCTTCGTCCACCAGCATACAATGAGTTATTCTCAGGAGACCCAACATGGGTAACAGAATCAATTGGTGGTATGGGTATGGATGGACGTACACTTGTTACTAAAAACAGTTTCCGTGTACTTCATACATTAATCAACTTAGGACCAGCTCCAGAACCAAACTTAACAGTTTTATGGTCAGTAAACTTACCACAAAACTTCAAGAACTTCTGTTCAAAAATGTCAATCTTAACAAGCTCAATCCAATACGAAAACGATGATCTCATGAGACCATATTGGGGAGATGATTACGGAATCGCTTGTTGTGTATCTGCAATGAGAATCGGTAAACAAATGCAATTCTTCGGAGCTCGTGCTAACCTTGCCAAAGCATTATTATACGCAATCAATGGTGGTGTTGATGAGAAATACGGAGAGCAAATCGCTCCTAAATTCGCTCCAATCACTTCAGAATACCTTGAGTTTGATGAAGTTTGGGAGAAATTCGATCAAGTTATGGAATGGCTTGCTGAGTTATATGTAAATACATTAAACGTAATCCACTACATGCATGATAAATACTGTTATGAAAAGTTAGAGTTAGCTCTTCACGATAAAGATATTCTTCGTACCTTCGCAACAGGTATCGCTGGTCTTTCAGTAGTAACTGACTCATTATCAGCTATCAAAAATGCAAAAGTTAAAGTTATCCGTAACGAAGCTGGTCTTGCAGTAGATTACGATATCGAAGGTGAATATGTAGCATTCGGTAACAATGATGATGAAGTAGATGAAATCGCATGTAAGATTACTGAAACATTCATGAACAAAATCAGAAAACACAAAACATACAGAAACTCTTATCCAACAATGTCTATCTTAACAATTACTTCAAACGTTGTTTACGGTAAGAAAACTGGTAGTACACCAGATGGACGTAAAGCTGGTGAGCCATTTGCACCAGGGGCTAACCCAATGCATGGCCGTGACGTAAAAGGAGCTATCGCTTCTCTTGCATCAGTAGCTAAACTTCCATACAAACATGCTGAAGATGGTATTTCATACACATTCTCAATCATTCCAGGAGCTCTTGGTAAAGATGATAATGAACGTATCAATAACTTATCAGGTATGATGGATGGATACTTTGCACAAACAGGTCAACACTTAAACGTAAACGTATTTGACCGTGAGACATTACTTGATGCAATGGATCACCCAGAAAAATATCCACAACTTACAATTCGTGTATCAGGATACGCTGTTAACTTCATTCGTTTAACAAGAGAGCAACAATTAGATGTTATCAACAGAACATTCCACGAAAAATTCTAATTAAAAATAAATTAATTTTAAGAGGATGCTTGTCATCCTCTTAAATATTTTAATCAACGGGAGGTAATGGCATGAAAGGCAGAATTCACTCAATAGAAACTTGTGGAACTGTAGATGGCCCAGGTATTCGTTACATTTTATTCACACAAGGCTGTCCTCTAAGATGTAAGTATTGTCACAATGCTGACACTTGGAAAATGACTGATGGTAAAGAAGTTGATACTAACGACCTTATCAATGAAGTCATTAAATATAAATCTTATATGAAATTTTCCGGTGGTGGTATCACTATAAGTGGTGGCGAACCATTACTACAACCTGAGTTTGTAAAAGACCTTTTTATGAAATGTAAAGAAAAAGATGTACATACCTGTCTTGATACATCAGGATTTATATCTTTAGATAAGGCCGATCCAGTTTTAGATTATACTGATCTTGTTCTTTTAGATATCAAGTCTTACAATCCAGAAGTTTTCAAAGACTTAACAGGGGTGCCATTAGACCCTACTTTAGCTTTTGCTAAACACTTAGCTGAGCGTAATATTCCAGTTTGGATTAGATATGTACTCGTTCCAAATTTAACAGATAATCTTGAAGATATCGAAGAATTAGCCAAATTCTTAACTACCTTATCAAATGTAGAAAGAATAGATGTTCTTCCATTCCATAAAATGGGAGAATATAAATGGGAACAATTAGGTTATGAATATGCCTTAACTGATACACAAGAACCAACTCGTGAATCAGTTACTGAAACAGTAGATATATTCAAACACTATAATTTACCAATCCACAGCTAATTTTCGTTCTAAATATAAAAGAAAAAAAGCGTATGTTTTGCTAAACATACGCTTTTATTGTTGTAAATCTATTTCTTTATTCTTTTCACGTTCACCAAATATTTTCTTCCAAATTGAAATTTTAGCTTTAGCCGACACATCTTCTATCTCTGCTAATTCCTTTTTCATTTTTTGCATTTCTCTCATGGTCTCATCTAATTTTTTATAGTACTCTTCATCTTTCTGCTTTTGTACTACCTCAAGCTCCATAAATTTCTTATTAACCATTACCCCTACTTCTTCTGACAATTCATCTTTAAGCTGAGCTTTTGCATCTTCATTGTATTCTACCAAAGCTTCTTTAAGCATGTCCTTCATTAAAGAAGCAAACTGGTTCACTTTAATATCATCTTTATTTCCTATATCTATACTTGCTTCTTTCGCAACTTGTAAGGCACCTACCTTAGTCGTCGTAGCACTTATTTGCATAAATGACTCTAAACCTTCTTCTTCTTCTAAATTAGCCACCAAATTTTTTATAGCTTTTAATTCAAACCCTTGTTCTCTAAGTTCTTTAATATGTCTTAATAATTCTACATTTTCTATCGTATACATCCTATGCCCCTGCGAATTACGTAAAACATTTAACTTTAATTCCTTTTCGTAGTATCTAAGGACATATTGTTCTATATCTAAAAGCTCCCCAACTTCCTTAATTGTAAATGTTTCGCTCTTCATCCTCATTCCCCTATCCTTTGTAATTTTGCTATTTACTACATTATACCATATTTTTACATTTATTCAATAGATTTGGTCTTCTCTTGTATTAATATATTTTTTTGCCATGTAATTTTAATTACTACGTTTAGGCTTGACAATATATTAATTAGCACTTATACTTTGATTATCAAAATATATCTAATTCGAATACTTTGATAATCAAATTAATAGAGGTGCTAATTATGCAATTTAAAGAACTTAATATAGGTCATTTAAAACCAAAGTTTCCCGTTATTCAAGGTGGTATGGGAATCGGAATATCTCTTCACTCTCTCGCAAGTGCGGTTGCTAATGCAGGTGGCATTGGTGTTATCTCTGGCGCTCAAATTGGTTTTAGAGAAAAAGACTTTATTCCAAATACTCTAGATGCAAATCTTAGAGGATTAGAAAAAGAGATTAAACTTGCAAAGAAGAATGCCCCCAATGGCATCATAGGGCTTAATCTAATGGTAGCCATGAAAAACTATGCCGACTATGTCAAAAAAGCTGTAGAGTGCAAAATAGACTTAATTATATCCGGTGCAGGCTTGCCACTTGACTTACCTAACCTCACAAAAGGAAGCGACACAAAACTTGCTCCTATTGTTTCTTCTGCTAAAGCAGCCAATATTATTTGTCGTATGTGGGATAAAAAGAGTGGCTATGCACCTGATGCAATTATAGTAGAAGGTCCTCTAGCTGGTGGTCATCTCGGTTTTCACAACGAAGAATTAGATTCACCTGCTGATGTATTAGATATTGTCAAAGAAGTTAAAGCTATCGCAAAAGAATATGGCGAAAAATATAAGAAGTACATTCCGGTTATTGCAGCTGGTGGTATCTATACAGGTGCAGATGTAGCACATGCCATTGCAAACGGTGCAGATGGCGTACAAATGGCTACACGTTTTGTTACTACCCACGAATGTGACGCTCATGATGATTTTAAACAAGCTTATATTAATTCTACAGAAGAGACTATTGGTGTTGTCAAAAGCCCTGTAGGTATGCCTGGACGAGCTATCCTAAATTACTTCATTACAAATCCTGTAGGTAACAAAGCTTGTTTTTATAAGTGCCTACATAAATGTTCAGTAACCGAAATACCTTATTGCATATCTAAAGCTCTTATTAATGCAGCCAATGGTGATTTGGAAGATGCACTCCTCTTCTGTGGTAGCAATGCATACAAAGCTACACATCTTGAATACGTCTCTGAGATATTCGATGAAATATCCTTAGCATTATTACCTGCCAAGAATGTTTTAGCCTAAGGCTATTTATTACTTTTTAAACTAAAACTTATTTAATTATTTAATCAAAAAAAGTGACTCTCGTCACTTTTTTTACACTGATAAGGCCTATATTAGTTTTCTTCTACTTCTTCATCCTCTTCATATATATCCTCTTCCTGTATTTCTTTATCTTCTGCTTCTTTATCTTCTATTGCTTGATTTCTTTGTCTACTCTTAGGGTAAATAACTAAGAAATATAATACTCCTATCATAACTCCTAATTCTACATAATACATTACTTCTCTACTTAACTCTATTCCTGTTATTGCTTGGAATAATCCAGTTCCTATTAATATGCACGCTAATAAGCCACATATTATCCATCGTTTTTTATCTGACATTACTCTTCCCCCTTTTTTAATATTTTACATTATTTTCACTATATTTTCTATTTATTTTTTTAGAATGATAATTTCATCTTACTTTGTCTGTTTTAGACAAAACAAAAGGAGCTAGATTTTCATCTTAACTCCTCTTAGTCTCTATCCATATTTGCAAACTTTGTATATTGCCCTAGCCAAACAAGTTCTACAGTCCCAGTTGGACCATTTCTTTGTTTTGCTATAATAATTTCACCTATATTCTTTTTCTCTGAATCTGGATGATAATATTCATCTCTGTATAAGAACATTACTACGTCAGCATCCTGTTCAATAGCTCCAGATTCTCTTAAATCTGATAACATAGGTCTATGATCTGCACGAGTCTCACATGCACGTGAGAGCTGAGATAAGGCTATTACAGGAGAACTCATTTCCCTAGCCAATGCCTTAAGTGATCTTGATATCTCTGAAATCTCTTGTTGTCTTGAATCTCCTTTAGCACTACCTGACATAAGCTGTAAGTAGTCTATCATGATAAGGTCTAATCCCTTATCCATTTTTAATCTACGGCACTTTGCTTTCATCTCCATAACAGAGATACCTGGTGTATCATCTATAAAAATATCTGCCGCTGTAATGCTTGGTATTGCTCTAGCAATTCTATCCCAGTCTTGTGGATCTAAGTTCCCCGTACGTACTTTCTGCGCATCTACCATGGCTTCTGCACAAAGCATACGGTTTACTAATTGATCCTTGGACATTTCCAGACTAAATACTGCAACCTTTTTCTTATTCTTAATAGCTGCTGATTGAATAACGTTAAGAGAGAAAGCTGTCTTTCCCATTGAAGGCCTTGCCGCAACTAGAATAAGGTCGGATGGTTGCATCCCTGCTGTTTTATAATCTAAGTCAGTAAACCCAGTAGGAACTCCTGTAATACTTCCTTGATTAACATGTGCTTGCTCAATCTTATCAATTGAGGTAACAATAATCTCATTAATATGAGTAAAATCTTCAGTATGTCTGTTTTGAATGATATCAAAAACTTGCTTCTCTGCAAAGCTCATGATATCTGGAATAGCATCATCCCCAGCATAACTCTTTGCTGTAATTTCTTGACTTGCTTTAATAAGTCTTCTAAGTACAGCTTTATCCTCTACTATTTTTGCATATTGCTTAATATGAGCAGAAGTCGGAACAATAGTAGCTAGTTCAGCTAGATAGCTAATACCACCTATTTGCTCCAATACTCCTCTTTCAGAAAGCCTATTTTGAATAGTTACTAAGTCTACTGGGTTATTACTAGTATATAAATCAAGTATAGCACTATAAATTTCTTGATGATCAGGTCTATAAAAATCCGTCGGTCTTAGTATCTCACTTGCTACTACTACGGCCTCTTGGTCCATTATAATAGCCCCTATCACTGATTGCTCAGCTTCTGTACTATGCGGCGGAATTCTCATCACTTGTGCTTCGTCCATTGATAGTGCCTCTCTTTCTAATCATATTTATCTTAAGCTTAGCCTGTTTTCTATGCTTCTACTGTACAAACAATAACTTCAGCGCTCACTTGTGCGTGAATTTTAATAGTTATTGTCTTTGTTCCTAATGCTTTAATAGGATCTGCTAATTGAATTCTTTTCTTATCTACTTTTACGCCAAATGCTTTATTTACATTCTCAGCAATCTCTTTAGATGTTACAGAACCAAATACTCTTCCACCTTCACCTGTTTTCATAGGAATACTTATTTTTTTATCATTAATTTTTTCTCTGATTTCATTTGCAGCATCTAACTCTTGTTGTTTCTTTTTATCATCAGCTTTTTGACCTAATTTTCTATTATTCATATTCACTGCATTTGCTTCTACTGCCAGTCCTTTTGGAAGTAATGCATTTTTTGCAAACCCATCTTTAACCTCTAGGATATCACCTTTTTTACCTACTTTTTTTACATCTTCTGTTAAAATAACTTTCATTCTATTCACCTTCCTCAAAGTAATTTTCTATTGCCTGCTTTATTTTCTCTTTAGCCTCTTCTACTGTTACACCTTTAAGCTGTGCCCCAGCAATATTTTTGTGTCCACCGCCACCTAATATCTCCATAATTCTTTGTACATTCATATCACCTAATGCTCTAGCACTAATCAGTAATGTATCTTCTACTATGCTAATAACAAATGCTGATTCTATACCTTTAATATTCAAAAGCTCATCGGCAACTTGCGCTGCAATAATATTGGCATTAGGGTGCTTGTTAGTAATAACAGCTATGGCTATTTCATCTCGCCACATCTCTGCATCTTTAATTGCTGCTGCTCTTATCTTATAAGTCTCCATATCACTTTGGAATAACATACGTACACGCGTACTATCTGCACCTGCACGTCTTAGGAAGGCTGCTGCCTCAAAAGTACGTACACCCGCCTTAAATACGAAGTTTTTTGTATCTATTGTGATTCCTGCTAAAAGTGCATCTGCTTCTATTTGGGTCAGCTTAACTTTATCAGTTAAGTAGTTAAGTATCTCTGATACCATTTCACACGTAGAAGATATGAATGGCTCTATGTAAGTAAGCACTGCATCTTCTATAAAGTCTGTGTTTCTTCTATGGTGATCAAATATCACTACTTTTTCAGCTTGATCTAATAGTTCTGGAGATTCTAAGTAACTTTGTCTATGCACATCTACGATAACTAGCAAAGTTTCTTTTGTTATCTCACTTGCCGCTTGCTCTTTTGTAATAAAAAGATCCTTATACTCTGTGGACTCCATTATTCTATCATATAATCCTTTTATAGCAAAGGTAGGTTCATTGAATACGATTTGCGCTTTTTTGCCCATTAGAGTGGCTGCTCTATAAACTCCCATAGCTGCTCCTAAGCAATCCATATCAATATTTTTATGTCCCATAATATATACTTTATCAGCTTCATGTAGTAGCTCTTTAAAGGCATATGCTTTAATTCTAACCTTTACTCTCGTACTCTTTTCTACTTCTTTCGTCTTACCACCATAGAAAGTATATTTATCTTGATTTTTAATGATAGCTTGATCGCCACCTCTTCCTACTGCCAAGTCAAATGCTGCTTTTGCATCTTCTTTTGACTGTAATAGGGAATCAAAGTTTTGCCCTATACCAATACTGATGGTTACAGGTAAATCATTACCTACTTGAATATGTCTTAGTTCATCTAAAATATCAAATTTTCTCTCCTGCATTTTCACTAAATCTTCTTTAGTAAAGAAGAACATGAATTTATCTCTTTCATACTTACACAAGACTACATCATTATTCTTAAACCACAAATTAATCTTACGATCTATGATCGCCATCAACATAGGTCTTCTAACTTCTTCTATACTTTGCATAACCTCTTCAAAGTTATCGATATATAAAAGTCCCACTATTGGCTTTTGATTCTTAACTTGGCTCTCTAGTTCTTTCTGATGTGTTTTATCAATAAAATAAATCACATAATTGAACTCTCTATCTTCTTGATTTACGGAAATTCTTTCACAAATCATATTGTAGTGTCTATCTTGTACATCTACTATCTTTTCATAAAGTTCAGTTCCCTTAGGCAGATTCTCTAACTGAATATCTGCAAATACTGTTCTTATGTTTTTATCTATTACAGATTCTTGTGTAATCATGTCTTCAAAAGCCTCGTTATTCCACCAGATTACGCCAAATCTATCTAATACTACAACCGGCATAGTGGAGTAAACAAACATATCTTTTCGTATATGTGATAAGGTCTCTACTTGTTCTTTCAATTCATCTTGTAATCTTTGCTTTATTTTACTTTCTAAAGTAAAAGTATACGCCAAAATCCCTATAAATATTAAGCTGGTAATTATTCCTATAGCTGTATTAAAATAAAGTACTAAAATTCCTTGGAGCATTCCTATTAGTAAACATATCTGTGTAAATCTTAATGTATACGTTATAGAACCAAAAATTTTCTTTTTATTATCTTTCATATTTTTACCTTTCTATAGTTATACCACATTTTTAACCTTTCTGTAATTAAACATAGTATCAAGTAATCCGAACATCATGAGCATCGATGGTGATAAATAAACTAATATGAAAGTTATTATAACCCCTGCAACCTTCACTATCTTATTGCCTTTAGATCTTTTAATTAATACGACTAAACTGATCAATCCTACAAACTGATAAAGTGAATTAATTAAAAAATACAGATTCCATCCTAAGATACTAAAATCACTATCGCCCATACCCGTTCCTTGTACAAGTATAAATGCTATAACAAAGAGTATCACTGTTATTTTAGAAAACTTAAACTGGGCAAGTTGCCTAAGGCTAGGTAGATGCCACTTTTTAACTTTTCCTATAAGCGTTACAACACTTACTTGAATAACGATTAACCATATAATAATGATAAATACTAATGCTGGATAGACAATCCTCAGAATACTCACCTGAGCTTCTATAAGCTGCTTTAACATTTCCTTTTGTTCACTAGCTATCCCAAGTGTTCTAAATACTTCTGATTGAACTGATTGATACATATTTAATAAGTCAAAATACTGCTGTACATAATCAATCCCAAGATATCTAAGTCCCACTATATAAATACATAGTATTCCTGCAATAGCAGTCGATGTATACATAACAATCTGTGGAACCTGTAAGTTTTTTCTATAAAGAGTCGTCACTATATAAGCTGGAATAATAACATTTAAAGTATATAAAATAACTTCAGGTAAACTACCAGAAAATATATATATCAGTATCCCTATTAATACATTAAGTATCAAATCTCTTCTTATATTTATCGAGTCAGACATTAGGTAAAGTGTCATAGGCGCAACTAGTAGTGGTAGTAAGAATATTAGTGAGTTAGAATAAATACCCATCACGCCTAATATTACATATACTATTGCTATAACTGTCATCTTCATAATGTCTTTAGCATTGTAGTTCATTAGCAACCTTCCTCCTATATTGGAATAATACTATTATTATTTTTACATATATCTTCTTATTATATCATATCTTTGATTTTTTTTATACCGCTTGAAAAAATCAATTCACTCCTTGTTATAGCTCTATAGATTATATTTGCAAAAAAAAACACTGCTAAAATTAGCAGTGCCTTGTGCATATTGTGTGTGCGCTTATTTGTTCTCTATATATAGTTGAATTTAATTTAAAACGGATTCAACCGTTTGTAGTTATTTAGAATTAATCTTGAGTGTATGGTAAAAGTGCTATATGTCTTGCACGCTTGATTGCAACTGTAAGTTTACGTTGTGCTTTAGCAGAGTTACCTGTAATTCTTCTAGGAAGAATTTTTCCTCTTTCAGATATAAACTTCTTAAGTGTATTTATATCTTTATAATTAATCTTTTTGATGTTATCTCCAGCAAATTGATTAACTTTACGTCTTCTACGACCGCGTCTTTTTTGCATTGCCATTTGTATTATCCTCCTTCATTTTAAGCTATTTTTTTAAAATGGTAAATCGTCGTCTTCTTCCATAGTAGGAGTAAATCCTGCTATGCCATTATTTGAAGGAGGAATAGATGAACTTTGAGTTTCTATCGGGCTACCTACGGCAACTCCTCTAGATTCTGCTGCAGATTTACTTTCTGCAAAATGTTGTTCTTCAACAACGATTTCTACAGATGTATGCTTAACCTTTTGTTGATCTTCCCATGTATTTTGTTGAAGTCTTCCTACAATAACAACCTTTTGACCTTTTCTGAAGAACTTTTCAGCAAACTCTCCGGCTTTGCCAAACGCTACTATGTTGAAGAAATCTACATCGGTATCCCCTTGTCTCGCAAATTGTCTTCTAACAGCTAGTCCATATCTTGCAACTGCTACTGGATTGGCAGATTGTGAATAACGTACTTCTGGGTCACGAGTTAGGTTTCCCATTAACATCACTTTATTCATAATTGAACCCCCTTCTTATGGTGATATTTATTTTGCATCAAGACGTACAATTAAGTAACGTAAAACTGGTTCCATGATACGAAGTCTACTTTCAACTTCTGCAGGAGTAGATGTCTCCGCATTAAATTGAATAAAGTAGTAGAAACCTTCTCTTTGCTTGTCGATCTCATAAGCAAGTTTTCTTTTACCCCAGTCATCAACGTTTGCGATTTCACCACCAAAACGAGTAATAAGTTCTTTCACTTTTTCAAGTGTAGTTACTTTTTCTTCTTCGCTTAAACTTGGGATTAATACAACTGATAATTCGTAGTTTGTCATTTTTCAGCACCTCCTTTTGGACTTTGGCCCTATATGACTATAGAGCAAGGATTACAATACAATATGATATCACATGAAGTAGTATAATACAAGCATTTTAATATAAATATAACTGGATAATCATGTATTTTATTCGTTTGTGTTCTCTGATTTAACTAGAATTTTTTTTACACTTTTTTCAAATTTTTCTCTTGGGATCATAATAATATGCTTACATTCATTACAGCGCAGCTTGAAGTCAGCCCCCACCCTGAGCACTTCCCAATCATTTGCTCCGCATGGGTGCGACTTTTTCATCTGCACTATGTCTCCAACTAAATAGTTCATTAACGTACCCTCCTTAAATTAATTTCCTATTTTATCTAATTTTATACCGATTAAATCAACTTTTTTATTATTATACCCAATTAATACCTATAAAGAGTATTATTCCCAGTAATAAATAAGTTTTAATATGCAAAAAGCGCTTAGACGATGTCTAAACGCTTTTACTATAAGGCGGCAACCAGATTTGAACTGGTGATGAAGGTGTTGCAGACCTCTGCCTTACCACTTGGCTATGCCGCCGTATAAAATTGGCAACCATCTACTCTCCCGGGCCGTCTCCAGCCAAGTACCATCGACCGATTTAGTCTTAACCGACGTGTTCGATATGGGAACGGGTGTTACCCTAAATCGCATCGTCACCAATAAATGACCCATAGGAGAATCGAACTCCTGTTACCGCCGTGAAAGGGCGGTGTCTTAACCGCTTGACCAATGGGCCTTACTA
>JAVVPO010000052.1:0-13678 GCA_036655715.1 Cellulosilyticaceae bacterium
AAAGAGAATACTCTTTTTTGCTTAGAGTAAAAGGGATGAAAAATAAAGAAAATTAATAATTAAACTAAAATGTAGAAAGACATAAAATAAATTGAAGGTGGATGGTGGGAAAATTGGGTATAGATATCTATCTATATAAGGGGTATAATAATATAGAAGAACATCTATGCTGTAGAGATGAACTTAGTGAACTAGTAATCTGGAAACTTGATATAGAAAATATGAGATATATAAATGAGTAGGAGAGAAAATATGAAAAAAGTAGATTTAACGAAGGGAAAGGTATGGAAGGTTTTACTAGCATTAGCCTTGCCTATTATGGGGAGCTCAATCTTACAGTTTACCTATAATTTAATTGATATGTTATGGGTAGGGCGGCTTGGGAGTGACGCATTAGCAAGTATTGGTTCGGCAAGTTTCTTTATAGGGCTTGGATACTCTATTAATGCGATGGTAGTTATTGGAACGGGTATCAAGGTGGCTCATGCTATAGGAAGAAAAGATGAGTATGAAATTAAACAGTATATAAATATAGGAATTTTACTTAATAGTATGATTGGGCTAGTTTATGCTGCCCTATTAATAGGTGGAGGCAAGTATTTTATACAGTTTCTACATCTTGAAAATGTAGGGGTTGAAAAGAATGCCTACTTGTATCTCGCTTGGAGTGGTCCTATGCTATTTTTTGCCTACTTTAATTTGCTGTACACAAGGATATTTGGAAGTTTTGGGGACAATAAAAGTGCGCTTAAAATTAGTGGAATGGGCATCCTTATAAATATTATACTAGATCCTATTTTGATTTATGGTATGAAGTGGGGCGTGACAGGTGCAGCCATTGCTACACTTATTGCTAATATAGTAATGTTTGTAGTGTTCAGGATAAAAGCAAAATATTTATTTAGATATGACGCTGAAGTTGGGATAGATACAGAAAAGTTAAAAGAAGTCGTTCAGTTAGGATTTCCCATGGCTTTTCAAAGAATATTATTTACATTAGTTAATATTATTTTGGCTAGAATGATTACTGTGTTTGGTTCAGATGCTATAGCGGCTCAGAAAATAGGCCTTCAGATTGAGTCTGTAACTTATATGGTGATAGGCGGATTAAATGGTGCAGTAGTTAGCTTTACAGGACAGAACTTCGGAGCAAAGAAGTATGAGAGAATCCATAAAGGATATGATACAGCACTAAAAATAGGTATAGGTTATGCAGTCATAACCGCGATTATCTTTATTCTGATACCAAGGCAGTTGGTAGAGTTATTTGTAAGAGAAGAAAATACCATTATCATTGCTAGTTATTATTTACAGATTATAGCTATATCACAGGTTTTTAGTGCAGTGGAGATGGTGTCCAATGGATTGTTTACGGGAATAGGCATGCCAAAGGTACCAGCAAAGGTAAGTATTTTATTTACAGTACTTAGGATACCGATGGCATTCATTTTGATGAGTAGATTAGGTGTATCGGGTATTTGGTGGAGTATTGCTTTATCAAGTGTTTTAAAAGGAATAACAATGTATATCGTTTATAGATTAAAGGTAAGAAAGAGGTACAATGATGTTACAGCATATTAAAGATTTATTTACGCCAGAAGAACTTTTAAAAGGTCAATTTGGAATAGAACGAGAAGGCTTAAGATGTAATGATAGGGGAAGATTATCAAGGCAGATGCATCCTAGAGCTTTTGGTGAGAAGCTAGGTAACCCCTATATCACTACAGATTTTTCGGAGAGTCAAGTAGAACTTATTACACCTGCTTTTGAAACTTTAGAAGAGACATATAAATTTTTAGAAGCACTCTACGATATATTGGCTATGGAAATAGGGAAAGAATATTTGTGGCCTCAATCCATGCCCTGTGTGATTCCAGAAGATAAGAAAATTCCTATAGCAAGATTTTGCAAATGCCCATCAGGACAAAAAGCGAGAGTTTATAGAAAAAAACTATTTCGTAAGTATGGTGGGAAGAAACAACTTGTATCGGGTATTCATTATAACTTTTCTTTTAGTAATAAATTTGTAAAAAAATTATACGACCATACAGAAAAGAATGTAGATGAGCAGGCTTTCAAGGATGAGGTTTACTTAAAGTTAGCAAGAAATTATCTAAGGTATAGATGGTTACTTATTTATTTACTAGGAAGTACAGGAATTATACATGAGACTTATGTAGGAGAGTGTGTGAATAAGCTGGAGTCAGTGGGAGAAGATAGTTTTTCTAATGAAGGAGCATTATCTTATAGAAATGGTGAATGTGGATATAAGAATAAAGTAGATTTATATCCTAATTACAACAGTGTAGAAGAATATGTCAGGAGCCTTAAGGCATTTATAGAAGAGGGACTTATAGAGAGTCCCAAGGAATTATATAGTCAAATCAGATTAAAGGCGAAAGATAATGAGGCACTCTTAGAGTCATTAGAGAAAGAAGGTATCCATTATTTAGAGTATAGAAGTATTGATATTAATCCTTTTGATAAAGCGGGTATAAGCTTAGAGGACTTATATGTTGTGCATCTGTTTAATTTATTTTTACTCATAAAAGAAGAGAGTGATTATGAGAACTGGCAAGAAGAAGCTTTAGAAAATCAAAGACTTATTGCGCGGTTTGGGCAAAAAGATATTTTGCTCAAACAAGGTGGAAAGATGATTGCCAAAGAGCAATGGGCAGTAGAGATATTAGAAGAAATAAAAGTAATCAATACAGAATTAAGACTTGGCAAAGAAGTACTGATAGAGAAGATGCTAGAGAAAGTAAAAGATTATCAATTAACCTATGCGTATAAACTTGTTGAGAAGGTTAGGGAAGAGGGATACGTAGAAGCTAACCTAGATTTAGCGAAAACCTATAAAGAAAGCGCCTATAAAAATAGATTTAAACTAGTAGGGTATGAAGATATGGAGTTATCCACTCAGTTACTAATGAAAGAGGCTATTAAGAGAGGGATAAGTGTAGAAATTATTGATAGAAGTGAAAACTTTATTTGTTTAAAGAAGTATGGAAAAGTAGAATATATCAAACAAGCTACCAAAACCTCTAAAGATAATTATGTGACAGTGCTGATGATGGAAAATAAGGGAGTAACAAAAAATGTATTAGGTAGGAATCAGATTAAGGTCCCTGGAGGAAGAGAGTTTGATAAACTAGAAGAAGCTGTAAGTGAACTGGATTTATTTACCTATAAGCCTGTAGTAATCAAACCTAAGTCCACTAATTTTGGGGTTGGCATAAGTATCTTCCCAGAGGGAACAAAAAAGGAAAATCTTATAGAGGCACTGAAGATTGCATTTGCTCATGATAAGACTGTACTAATAGAGGAATTTATAAAAGGAAAAGAATATCGTTTCTTAGTCATAGATAACAAAGTGGTAGGTGTACTGCATAGAGTACCAGCTAATGTGCTAGGTGATGGCGTGAAGTCTATTAGTGAACTAGTAGCTATCAAAAATCAAAATCCACTAAGGGGCAAAGGATATAGAACGCCACTAGAAAAAATTGAGTTAGATGACAGTGCAAAATTATTCCTGAGGCAGAATGGATTAGATATAAACTATAGACCAGCGGAGGGAGAAAAGATTTATTTAAGAGAGAACTCCAATATTAGTACGGGTGGGGATAGTATAGACTACACAGAGGTGGTTGCTAGTGTATTTAATCAATTGGCTATTCAAGCAGCAGAGTCTATAGGGGCTAAAATTTGCGGAGTAGATATGATGATTGCGAACTGTGAAAATGAAGATTCGGAGTATGCAATCATTGAGTTAAATTTTAATCCAGCTATTCACATTCATTGCTATCCGTATGAAGGGAATGAAAGAAATATAGCTAAGGAAATCCTAAAACTTTTGGGATTCATAAACTTATAAAAAAGCTAGAAGGTTATGAGGAGTCAAAAATAACCTTCTAGCTTTTTATAGGTTTATTCTAATACAAAAGATTTGCAATCTGTACATTCTACCTGAGTTGGATTAAGCTCATGAGTTCCAACTGTAATCTGATTGAGGGTACAATAGTCATCTTTGAAATCATGATATTTACATTGTTTAATAGTACATTTAATACATTGATTTGCTGACATAATAAGAGTTCCTTTCTAAAGTAGCTTTAATAAATATAGTATACACATTTTTGAACAAATTTATTAAAGCTATATATGGTAAATTAAACTGAAGGATAAAATGAAAGCAATTGATTTAGCCAAGTGGCATGAAAGTATTGAATTATTAGTTGAGGGAAATTTGTGCACTTATATCCTACGATAGAAGGGATCTGTTTTAAGTGCCGCTCATTTGAGCATAAGGAAGATGACAATAGGTTTGGCCTAATGAGAAAGATATTGGCTAAAAAATTTTGCTTATCTATGGATTATCACTGTGGCATTAAGCCGCGTTGTAATGGGAGCACATTTTGCCTCAGATGTAACCCTTTGGATTTGTACTATCAATTATTTGCTTTCAAATCGTAGTGTATCTAGTTAATAAATTTGAAGACCAAAATCATAAGAATCTAGAATCTATAGGGGAAAGAGGAGATTTAGCCAGTAAATTAGTTTTAGTTACGGGCTCCATGTGTTGACATATAGAGCCCTTTTATTGAAATAATATAAGTAATACAGAGCTTTTAAAAGGATATAGAGCATTTGTAGAAGAGATAGAGAATATGATAAAGTATAAGTATAAATAAAGAAGATGTGTAAATAGTAAGAAGTGTAACTGGATAATGGAGGTAGGAATATGGAAATCTTAGTGATTAGACATGGACAATCAGAAGCTGATATTATTAAGTGTATAGAAGGTAGAGCGGATTTTGCACTGACACAGACGGGGGAGCAACAAGCTGGGCTTATGGCCAAGTGGATAGCAAAGAACTATCCCATAGATTTCATACTCTCAAGCACACTAAAAAGAGCCAAAAGGACGGCTGAAATATTAAAAGAAGTAACAGGAGCACCTATTGAATTTTGGGATGATTTAATGGAGTTTAATAATGGGCTGGTAGCTGGGCTCACTATTGCAGAAGCAGATGAGAAGTATCCCTTACCAGATAGAATTCCGCCTCATGTGAGATATTATGAGAAGGAAACGGCGATAGAGTTTAGAATGAGAGCAGAGGCTGTGATGTCTAAGATTATTTATGAATATGGTGAGTATGCAAGGGTTGTAGTAGTCTCTCATGGTGGTATGATTAATATGATGTTTAGAAGTTTTATGGAGCTTCCTGTAAATACGGATATTTCTATAGGTCTTTCAGATACGGCGGTTAGTCTTTGGCGTATTAAGGATGGCAAAAGGCAGTTAGGATTTATCAATAAAACGGAACATCTTAGCCAACTAAGGGGAGAATAGAGGGAGTGAGTGGGAACTCTGCCTAAGGGGGAGTTCCCACTAAGCTTGTAGAAAAAAAGATAAAAGATGTAACATAATTATTTGTTGGGTTGAAATTAATTTCTTTTACTGATTTCATCTGATATCAATGATTTTGAAATATACGTTGCAGTTATTATGTTCTTAAAGCGGGTGTGGTGAGATGTATCTGCTGCAAATTTCAGTTGTGCTTTTTCACATTTACTGATAACTTAACTTACCTGGGATTTGAGAGCTATTCTATGTAGTAGAGAGTTCTAGAAACAAACATTTATCAGATATGGGGCTGGGACTTGCTATTGTAAAAGTTATTTTAGATAAGCATGATATGAAGTATGGCTATCATGTTTTTGAGGGAGAAATAGAATTTTATATAGAACTTACAAATAGTAAAGAGTTGTAAGGAGTGTTTTGCATATGAGAGGAAAACCTATGTTACTGATCCCTTTATCTAGTAAAGCCAGTAGAGAAGATCAAATACTTAATAGTAAGTATGAGGTAGACAAAGGATATGCTAAAATGTTATTAGAAGAAGAAATGAATGCCAGAACTTTTGTAGAGAAAGTGGAGAGATTATATAAACAAAAAAGTTTGTATATCAGTAGGTTAAACAGCATACAATCAGAAGATGCCATAAAAAAACAATTAGAGTACATTTACAAATGGAGCAAATGAGATTAAATTACAAGTAGAATAAGGGAGGACAAGAGGGTGATAAGCGGGATATTTAGACTGATTAAAAATATAATTAAATTAGCCGTAATAAGCTGCCTAGCAGTTAGTCTATTGTATATTTATACAACAGAAATAGAGCCTAAGCTATTAAGAGTCATAGAACATAATATATCAGTAGAGGGCGAAAATGCTCATTTAGAAGATATAAAAATTGTGCAATTTACAGATACACATGTAGGCGCTTTTTTTGAGAAAGAAGATATGCAAAAGGTCATACATAAAATAAATGAGTTAGAGGCAGATATCGTTGTATTCACAGGGGATTTAGTAGATCACTGGGGGAAATATGATGAGGAAAATGAATTAAGTGAGCTATTAAAAAGTATTAAGGCGCCTCTTGGTAAGTTTGCAGTATATGGAAATCATGATTATGGCGGTGGGGGATATAAGATTTATAAGAAATTCATGGAAAACAGTGGATTTAATGTACTAATTAATGAAGTATACACTGTTGCATTAGAAAATGAGAAGCAGCTAAATATAGCAGGGTTAGATGATGCTTTGCTAGGCGAACCACAGATAGATAAGTTAATGAAACAGATAGATAAGAATGATTACAATATATTACTTGCTCATGAGCCAGATATAGCAGATGAGGTACCTCAAAATGTAATAGATATACAATTATCAGGACATAGCCATGGTGGGCAGGTAGAACTACCAGGGGTGACGGAAAGGATTGTTCCTACCTATGCAAAAAACTATATAGAAGGTATGTACCAAATTTCACCAAGAACTAAGCTTTATGTGAATACCGGAATAGGTTCAACGCAGGTACCTTTTAGATTAGGTAATATACCAGAGATTACACTGCTTACCTTTAACGAGGTAAACTGATAAGTGTATAAAAAGAGCAGATTATTAGGGATAGGAATGAAAAGGTTAAAGAAGTGGCATTCTACATATCATAAGGATGATAAGATAAATAAAGGAGTAATGGACATAATGGAACTAAAACAAATACTTTTAGATGAAATTCCTTCTTTTAAAGCATCAGGTGAGCAGTTTCTAGAAGGTACGATGAGTAAGATGGATTTTAAGAAAATATCAGGTGGGTTTGGCGTTTATGCCCACAGAGATGGCAAAAGCTTTATGATTAGATTACGTATCCTTTCGGGAGTGCTTTCAAAAAATCAACTAAAAGTTGTTCATGAGATAGCAACCAAATATCAAGTAGAACTGATTCACTTAACAACAAGACAGGCTATCCAATTTCATGGACTTTCATTAGATGACATATGCGAGGTTATGGAAGAGGGATTATCACATAATATTTATACAAGAGGTGCAGGGGGAAGCTATCCGAGAAACGTAGCCATGTCCCCTCTTTCTGGCGTAGACCCAGAAGAAGTTTTTGATGTAGTACCCTATGCTATGGCGGTTAATGCTTACTTCTTAAAACACATTATAACCTATCATTTACCAAGAAAGTTAAAAGTATCTTTTTCAAGTAGCACAAAAGATGCATCCCATGCAACGGTACAAGATTTAGGGTTTGTAGCAGTAAAACAGGATGGAAAAGAATATTTCAAGGTTTATGCAGGTGGCGGACTTGGAAGGAACCCTAGAAAGGGAATAGTTTGTCAAGAATTAGTAGAGCCCAAAGATGTTCTTTTTGTAGTGGAAGCACTCACGAAGCTTTATATCGATGAAGGGGATTATGAAAATCATGGTAAAGCCCGTGTAAGACATATTGTAGAGCATATGGGCGAAGAAGCTTTTATTACATTATATAAAAAGTATTTAGATGAAGCCTATGCAGTAGAGGGACTTGAACTAAATATAGCAAAGAGTAAAACAAGTAAAATTGGTGAGAGCCAAGCTACCAATCATCCAGCTATAATACCTCAAAAGCAAGAAGGACTCTACACTTATTATCTCCATCCGATAGGAGGAGGACTAAGCAATGAGATATTAGGGAAAATAATAGAAGTAATAGAGCCTATGGAAGATATACAGGCAAGACTTTCTATGTCAGAAGGTATGTATCTCTTGAACCTTACAGGTAAGGAAACCCAAATAGTAGCTGATGAGCTAGACGTATCTAATAGTTTTACTCATTTAGAAAGAAGTAGATCCTGCATAGGGGTACCAATCTGTCAGATGGGAATCCTAAATAGTCAAAAGACGCTAAAGGCTATCATAGAGCGTTTTAGAGAAAAAGAGGATGTAAAGGATATATTGCCATCTATCTATATCTCGGGATGTCCTAATTCTTGCGGGGTGCATCAAATCGGCAGAATAGGACTAGTGGGAAAAAAGAAAAAACTACATGATGCTATAACTGAGATGTTTGATGTTTATATAGATGGAAATTGTGAAGAGGGTTATACACAACTTGGAGAAAATTATGGGGATATCCCAGCTGAGGATGTACCTGAATGTTTATATCAATTAGCACAGTTAGTCAAAGACAGTGAAATAGATTTTACAAGCTATATAAGAAAAGAAAAAGAGAAAGTTAAAACGCTTATTGCAAGCTATAGTGAGGCATAAATAGGCGAATAGAAACTTATTAACTATATAACTTCTAAAAGAAAAGGTAAGGTCTACATTATAGATTGAGTAGAAGTAGGATAAATAGATGAAGACATTTCATGAAAAATTTTAAATTGACAAAAAAGTTAGAATATATTAGCCTGTTATAAATAGAGAAGATAGAATAACAGGAGGAATTATGGATAAAATGAAAAATTATGTTTTTTTTATTGATTTACCATTAATGGAAGATAAATTCTATTTTTATGCAGAAGAAGCTATTATGAAAAAGCCACTTATAGCTTATCAAGAAATTGATGAAGATAAAGTTCTTCATGTGACTAAGAAGCAACAAGATGTATTAATTAAAAATTATAATAAACATTCTGCACAGTTTATATTAAATGATTTAAAAAGATATGAGAATTATGAGGCATATGAAGGTAAGGAAGATAGGTTGTTCTATCACTATCATAATTTGTTTGAAGTATCCATTGTAACATCGGGGAAAGGCTATTACTTTGTAGAAGGCAAAGCTATAAAGGTATCAAAGGGGTCTATTGTTGCATTTAATGGGTTAGTTCCTCATGCCTGGATTGCAGATGAAGATAATCCCGCGCACCAAATGACTTTTAACTTTTATCCCACTCTATTGTTAGGTGAAGAACTTGAAAAAGAGGAAAATAGCTATATCAAAGAGTATTTGAGTCGTAGTAATTATATTCATTTACATGGAGAAGAAGCAAAGAGGAGCTTTGAAATATTTGAAAATATTTATGAGGAGTATAATAATAAAGAGCAGAATTATCAATCAATGATTAAACAACTTATTTTAATGTTTTTTATATATAATATGAGAAAAGAAAAATCAACTTATGAAAAATCTAAAAAAAGAACATCTAACTTAGAGATAGAAATAGCTATAAAGTATATGAAAAATAATTTTCATCTCAACATTACATTGGAAGAAGTGGCGAGACATGTTTATATGCATCCTAATTATTTTTCTGCCCTATTTAAAAAAAAGAGTGGAATTAGTTTTGTGGATTATATTAATATATTAAAAATAGCTATGTCTACAGAATTGATGCAAAGTACGGATTTGACTATCCAAGAAATAGCTTATCAATGTGGATTTACATCGCTTTCTAATTTTTATAGGGTATTTAAAGCTATACATAATATAAGTCCTGCTAAATATATCAAACAAATTTAATCAAAAGAGTTATTCTATTAACAAGAATAGCTCTTTTTTATATAATAATTCTAATAATTTAAGAATGCATTCCAATATTATAAAAATACTACATAAAAATATTTAAATATTTTTAATAACATGGTATATTAAGACAATAAAGAAAAAGTTTGATATTCATATTTAGGCTAAAATGTATTTTAAAACAAAGTTAAGCTTAAAAAAATAATAAAACTAGTTGAAAACTATAAGGAGTCAAGGAGGAATGAAATGTGACAAAAGCAAATTTACAAACAGGAAAGTCAGTGGAGATTGGGAATAAAAAGTCTGTATGGAAAAAATTGTTAGCAAGTTGGCAATTATACGTATTTTTACTACCTGCAATACTATACTTTGTTATTTTCAAGTATATTCCAATGGCAGGGGTGCAAATAGCTTTTAAGGAATATGTTGCACCGCTTGGAATATGGGGGAGTCCTTGGGTGGGGGTTGAACATTTTCAAAGATTCTTTAGTACAACAGATTTTTGGATGATACTCAAAAACACGATTGTACTTAATGTCTATAATCTGATAGTAGGATTTCCAATTCCAATTATCTTAGCACTTATGCTTAACCAGACAAGAAATTTGAAATTTAAAAAAGTAGTGCAGACGACTATCTATGCACCACACTTTATCTCGGTTGTAGTTATAGCGGGTATGATTAAGATTTTCTTATCACCTTCAACAGGAATTATCAATATGTTCATCCAAGCTATAGGGATGGACCCAGTATTCTTTATGGCTCAGCCTGAATACTTTAAGACAATTT
The DNA here is from genome assembly GCA_036655715.1 of Cellulosilyticaceae bacterium. GTDB lineage: Bacteria > Bacillota > Clostridia > Lachnospirales > Cellulosilyticaceae > JAVVPO01. Next base: position 10,593 of record JAVVPO010000052.1, read on the forward strand.
ATGTTATATCGGATGTGTGGCAAAACGCAGGATATAGTACCATTGTCTATATGGCAGCATTAGCAGCGGTAGGACCAGAACTTCACGAGTCAGCATTAGTAGATGGTGCTACAACATTCCAAAGAATTAGATACATAGATTTTCCAAGTATTTTACCAACAGCCATTACATTGTTGATACTTAATGCAGGAAGAATGCTGACTATAGGATTTGAAAAAATCTACTTATTACAGAATGAACTAAATAGAAGTTCTTCAGAAGTTATTTCTACCTATGTTTACAAGGTTGGTTTTGGGGCTGTAACAGGGCTGCCGGATTTTAGCTATGCGGCAGCGGTAGGATTATTTGAATCGGTAGTCAGTTTGATTATTCTACTTATAGTTAATAAATTAGCAGCTAAATACTCAGAGACATCTGTACTATAAGGGGGGGAGAAAAATGAAGAAAAAATTAGATGATACACAAACTAAGATACAAAGATCAAGAGGCGATATTATCTTTGATATTTGTAATTACATAATACTTGGGCTTACATTTGTATTAGTATTTTATCCGCTTTACTTTGTCTTTATCGCATCTATCTCAAACCCTGCTCTTGCAAACTCAGGGCAAGTATGGTTGTATCCAAAAGATATTACTTGGAGTGGTTATGAAGGGATTTTTCAAGATAAACAGATTATTAGTGGTTATATCAATTCAATAATTTATACTGTGGTAGGAGTAGGTGTTAACTTACTCTGTACAATACCTGCGGCATATGCACTTTCTAGAAAAAATTTAAGCGGTAGAAAGTTCTTTATGTATATGATTATCTTTACTATGTTCTTTAGTGGAGGTATGATACCAAGTTATTTACTTATCAATAAACTTAACCTTTACAACACTATGTGGGCACTTGTATTACCAGGGGCGATTGTTCCTTTCAACTTAATTATTGCTAGAACATTCTTTGAATCAACAATACCTGGGGAGCTTATAGAAGCAGCCAAGATTGATGGATGTGATGAATTTAGAACATTCTTCAAGGTGGTATTACCACTATCAGGAGCGCTTATCGCTATTATGGTATTATTCTACGGTGTAGGCCACTGGAATACTTATTTCAATGCGATGATTTACTTCAGAGATAAATCTAAATTCCCATTACAACTTGTACTGCGTAATATACTGATACTGAACCAAGTTTCACCAGATATGCTAGGAGATGTAGTCCAAGCAGCGAAAAAACAAGAGGCAGCGGCACTTATTCAGTATGGAGCAATTATTATATCTTCTTTACCATTACTTATTTTATATCCGTTTGTACAAAAGTACTTTGTTAAGGGTGCGATGATAGGGGCAGTAAAAGGCTAAACTTTTGAAAATAAAAATAATAAGATAAATAATAAGGAGGAATTTTATATGAAATCTAAAAAGTTAATGAGTGTATTAATCGCAATGACAGTAACAAGTTCTATGTTTGTAGGGTGTTCACCGAGCAAACAAGCAGAAACTACTACACCAGCTCCAGAAAAAACAGAGGTATCAGCTACAGAGGCGCCAAAAGAAGAAACTAAAGAAGGAGACTCAAAATTCCCTATAGTAGATAAACCAGTTACCTACCGCATCGTAGCGACAACACAACCAGGGCAAGCAGATTTTGGGGATATGGAGTTCTTTAAAAAATTAGAAGAAAAAACAAATGTTAAGATTGAGTGGGAGTGTTATGAAGCAGTAACTTACGGAGATCAGAAAAACCTCATGTTAGCTGCTAACCAACTTCCAGATGCTTTCCTTGGCTATGGTTCATTTACAATGGATGATGTTAACAAATATGGTCCTTTAGGAACCGTTATTCCTTTAGATGATCTAATGGCAGAGAATGCACCAAATTACATGGCTAAACTTGAAGAGAATGACTTATTAAATGGTATGTCAAAAGCCCATGATGGCAATAGATATTCCTTTGGAACAGTTATTGAGCAAGAAGTAAGAAACTACCCAGATAACTTACATATTAATAAGACATGGTTAGATAAACTAGGACTTGAAGTGCCGACAACACTTGATGAGTACTATGAAGTGCTTAAAGCTTTCAAAGAAGGTGACCCGAATGGAAATGGTCTAGCAGATGAGATTCCATATACATTTACAAAGTATAATCATATCACAGGTTATGGTTCATTCTTTGGAGCATTTGGTATGGTCGATGTACATAATGGTTCAGGTGTAACACCTCTTGACCACTTCATTATTGATGAGAATGAAAAAGTTATATTCACAGCTAATAAACCAGAATACAAAGAAGCTATTATGTATTTAAGTAAATTCTTCCAAGATGGCTTATTTGATAAAGAAGGATTTGTACAAGAACAATCTCAGTTTAATGCGAAGATGAAAGATCCAGTAGGAGTAGTTGGTTCATTCTATGGTTGGGCAAACAGTGCAGTAGCAGTAGAAACAATGGATCAATATATACCTATCAAACCTCTTATAGGTCCAAGTGGAGAAGAGCCACATGTAAAACGTAGACAAAACCATATTAATGTAATGGGAACAGGGTTCTCTATTACAAGTAATGCTAAAGATCCAGAAATTTTAGTGAAATGGATAGATACTTTCTATGAAGAATTACAAACTCTTGAGTCAAATTATGGTAATGTAGGTACGGGTCTTATAGATTTAGGAAATGGCAAATATGATTACAACAAAGAATTAGGCAAAGATAAAGGTGTGAATTATTTAGATATGTGGAAAGAAATCACACCTGGAGATGGAGCGCCTAAATATCTTACATGGGCGATGCAAGGAGATATTATTCCATACAATGATGGAGATTTAGCTAAGATTAATGCAATTAATGAGTTCTATATTGAACTTCCACAAGATAGAACTTTACCAAATATCAACTTTACAACAGATGAGATTAAGCTTAATACTTCTATAGGTATGGATGTAAGTAACTATGTAAAAGAAAATCAGTCAAGATGGTTAATTGGTGAAGGTAATATAGAAGCTGATTGGGATGCATATGTAGCGCAGTTAGAAAAATTAGGACTTTCACAGTACGAAGAGCAAATGCAAAAAGCTTACAATAGAACAATGGG
>JAVVPO010000052.1:13778-18374 GCA_036655715.1 Cellulosilyticaceae bacterium
TTAGTTTTTGATGGGGTAATGACTGCATTTAAAATCTATGTCAATGAAAAGTTTGTAGGAGAATACAAGGGTGGATATATTGCTCACCCTGTAGAGATAACTGATTTTGTTACAAAAGGGCAAGTGAATAAGGTATGGGTGGAAGTTGATTCTACAGAAAGAGAAGATATCCCACCTTTTGGTTATGTGGTAGATTATCTAACCTTCGGAGGAATTTACAGAGATGTCTGGCAGTACAATGTAAGTCAAACTTTTATTAAAAACCTATTTTTCAAATACCAAATAATAGAGCATGATGGAACACTAGCGCAGGTGAACTGTATGCCGAGTATTGAAATAGATAATAGAGATGTGACTAAAGAAGTGGTCATTACATTAACTATAGATGGTCATATAGAAAAATTAGCGTTAGAGATTAAGGCTGGAGTACATAGGTATAACTTAGAAACATTTGTATTGCAAGATATAAACCTATGGAATCTTGAAATGCCTAATCTATATGCGTGCCAAGTGGATATGAATGGTGAAAAGTCAGAAGATAATGGGGAGATAAAAGTAGGTTTTAGAGAAGTTGTAATAGAAGCTGACAAGTTATCTTTAAATGGTAACAACATCACCTTATTCGGTCTTAATAGACATCAAAGTTATCCTTATGTTGGCTATGCAATGCCAAAGCGTGCGCAGGAAAGTGATGTAATAATCTTGAAGAATGAATTAGGGCTCAATAGTGTAAGGACATCTCACTATCCACAATCAACTTACTTCTTAGATAAGTGTGATGAAATAGGGCTGCTGGTACTAGAAGAGATACCTGGATGGCAGTATGTAAGTCAAAGAGAAGAGTGGAGAAATCAAGTATTAAAAGATGTGAAAGGTATGATAGAAAGAGATTATAATCATCCATCGATTATTACTTGGGGTGTACGTATCAATGAGTCACAAGATGATCATGAGCTATATGCCATGACGAATAAGCTTGCAAGAGAATTAGATGATACAAGGCCAACATCAGGAGTAAGGTGTATTGAAAGAAGTGAGATGCTAGAAGACATTTATACAATGAATGATTTTGTGCATGATGGATCAGAGAATATCCTTAGAACGAGAGAGCGTTGCACAGGACTTGAAAAGCCAGTACCTTATATGGTGACAGAGTTTTGTGGACATATTTATCCAACTAAGAAGTTTGATCAAGAAGAGAGAATAGTAGAACACGCATTAAGACATGGAAGAGTTCAAAGTATGGCAGCACAGAAAGAAGAAGTACTAGGAGCTATAGGGTGGTGTGCATTTGACTATAATACGCATTTTGATTTTGGAAGTGGAGATAGAATTTGTTACCATGGTGTAATGGATATGTTCCGTATACCTAAGTTCGCAGCAGCAACTTACAAGAGTCAAAGAAATCCGGAGTTAGGGTATGTGATAGAACCACTTACTTATTGGACCCGTGGTGAGAAAAACAGAGGCATTGTATTCCCCATTCATGTCTTTACCAACTGCGATGTGATAGAAGTTAAATTAGGTGGGATAAGTAAAGGAAAATTCTCAAGACAATTCCACAATACAGATCCAAAGATGCAGTATCTTAAATACCCACCATTTGTACTAAATATAAGCAATGGGGAATGGGGAGCACACTGGACAGATGCAGAATTTATTGGCTATGCAAATGAGGAGCGAGTAATCAATAGAAAATTTGTAGCTAATCCAACCTATGCAGATATTGAAGTGATTATAGATGATGAAAGTATCTATGCGAATCAATTGGATGTAACAAGGATCGTGGTTAGGGCAGTTGATGAAATTGGTAATACGTTGCCTTATGTAAGTGATGGAATAGATATAAAAGTTACTGGAGATATAGAAGTCGTAGGACCTATGAGGGTAAGTCTTATTGGTGGAAGTATAGCATTCTGGGTAAGGACTAAGGTAGATGCTAAGGTAGGGGAATGTGAAGTTAAAGTAAGAGCGAATATAGGATACGAAAAAGTAGTTAAAATAATATTAAATTGAAACAAAACATATTAATTATGAAGCTATAGCAACTATTTTATTGAGGATGATTAGTAAGTGGAAAATATCAGAAGTAACAGAAAATATTGATAAGAGGAGATTGGTCTAAGAGGAAATCAAAGGTTGATTTCCTCTTGTTAATATAAGAAAATAAAATAGTATGATATGATAAGTTACAAAAAAAATGCTTAGGTAAAGAAAGTATTATTCAATAGGGAGGATATATAAGTGCAAAAATTATGGTATAAACAGCCTGCAAAGTTTTTTACAGAGGCACTGCCTATAGGGAATGGTAGCTTGGGAGGAATGGTGTATGGTGGAGTGAAATATGAAAAAATTTCTCTTAACGAAGATACTATTTGGTCAGGATATCCAGAAGATAAGACAAATGATAGAGCATTAGAAAGTATTCAGAAAGCAAGGGTTCTTTTAGAAAAAGGAGAAATAGGGGAGGCTGAAACAGAACTTTGGAAAAATGCATTATCTACGTGGACAACTGGATATCAGCCAGCAGGTGATTTGTGTTTAACAATGAATCATGAAGAGGAATACAGTGGTTTTTGTAGGGAATTAAATATAGAACAAGGAATAGCGAAGACAACTTATTCTATAGAAGGTGTAACTTACACAAGAGAGATTTTTTGTTCCTATCCAGATAAGGTAATGACTATCAAAATGGCGACAAGCCAACCAAATCGGCTAAATTTCCAAATGGAACTTTTGACTCCACATAAGTATAAGATAGAGGGAACGGCGGATAGTTTATATTTAGAGGGGGGAGCACCAATATATGCGGCACCACCGTATTATGAATGTGACCAAGCGGTAATTTATGATGAGCTTTCTGAAAATAGAGGAATAACATTTGGAATAGGCGCCAAAATAGACCTTAGAGGAGGAATTAGCTACTATAAGGATAATGTACTAAAGATTGAAGATGCAGATGAAGTTACTATATATTTAACCATTCAAACTAATTTTGAGGGCTATGATAAGCAACCTATTAATAGTCAGATTAATATTAGAGAAAAAGTCATTACAAGGTTAAGTAAGCTAAGAGACAAGGACTACGATGAAATTATAAGTAGACATATACAAGATTATAGTAATCTGTATGATAGAGTAGAATTACATATTGAAGGGATAGATTTAGAAGGGATACCAACAGATAAAAGGTTAGAAAGATATACAAAAGATACATCAGATGTAGGACTTGGAGTCTTATTGTTTAACTATGGAAGATATTTAACTATAGCTGCTTCAAGAGAAGGAAGTCAGGCAATGAATCTACAAGGAATATGGAATGAAAAGATAAGAGCGCCATGGAGTTCTAACTATACTCTTAATATTAATACACAAATGAATTATTGGCATGTGGAAGCCTGTCAATTATCAGAGTGTCATATGCCATTAATTAATCTTATTGATGAATTAGCGCAAAAAGGCTATCATACAGCCAAAACTCATTACAACAGTAGAGGATGGTGTGCGCATCATAATACAGATCTTTGGAGACAAAGTGAACCAGTTGGTAAGCTAGCTCCAACTAATAATGGAGTTAGTTATGGATTTTGGCCTGTTAGTGGGGCTTGGCTTGTGAGACATATTTGGGAACATTATGACTTTACTCAAGATGAAGATTTTTTAAAGCAGCAATGGGAAACATTGAGGGGAGCAGCTTTATTTATGATGGATTGGCTGATAGAGGATACAAAAGGGTATCTATATACAAGTCCGAGTACCTCACCAGAGAATACTTATAAAATAGGTAATGATGTACATAAAATATGTAAAGGAAGCACAATGGATTTGGCGATTGCAATGGATGTATTTGATATAGCTATTAAAGCTTTTGAAATCATAAAACTAGATAAAAAGTTTATTGATAAAGTAATTGAAGTAAGAAAAAAGGTGCGTCCATATCAAATAGGATCTAAAGGTCAATTATTAGAATGGGATAAAGAATATATAGAGCCAGAACCACATCATAGACATATTTCATTACTTTATGGACTATATCCTGGAAATAGCATTAATCAAGAGACACCAGAATTAAAGGAAGCCTCAAAGCAAACTATGCTAATAAGAGGTGATGATGCTACTGGATGGAGCCTAGGCTGGAAAACTAATGTATGGGCAAGATTAGGAGACGGCGAACAGTCTATGAAGTTTATTAATATGATGCTTAGGCCAATTAATGAAGGAGATTCTAATTATACTGGAGGAGGAGGGGTGTACCCTAATCTTTTAGATGCACATCCTCCTTTCCAAATTGATGGTAATTTTGGAGTAACAGCGGGGATACTAGAAATGCTTATTCAAAGTCATGAAGGAGAAATTAAATTACTTCCAGCTCTTCCAAAAGAATGGGGAAGTGGACATATTAAGGGAATAGTAGCACGTGGTAGTTATGTTATCGATATGGAATGGAAAGATGGAATGGTTAGAGAAAAAAATATCCGAAAGAGAAATCAAATAAATAACAATCTTAATCCCCCAGCTAGGCTGGGGAGAATAGAGTAAATAGTAGTGTTACTTCGATTATAATAAAGCCTCCTAGGTTAGAATGATAATGGTGTC
>JAVVPO010000053.1:0-17987 GCA_036655715.1 Cellulosilyticaceae bacterium
AAAGAGTTGCAAGTGAAAAGGGTACAAGGATTCTTAGTGAGTAAACCGTTAGAAAAAAGTGAGCTAATAAAGAAACTTTTAGTATGAAACTTTCGTCAAACATTACAAATGCATTGTATTTAACTTGTATTTGTCTTAAAATAGTTATTAAAAGTTAGTATTTTACCAGAGTCTAAATAGAGATGATTAAAGGAGAGAAACATATGAGAAAAAGTTTTATAAGAGCAGCCGTAGTACTTGGCTTAAGTAGCATTATGACAGTTAATACTTTTGCAGCGACATTTAAAGATGTGCAGACAACTCATTGGGCATACCCATCTATTCAATATATGTATGAAAAAAATTATATGGTACCAAATAGTTTAGGCGAATTCAAGCCAAATGCGACGATGGACTACTTCGAGGTAGCAGAAGTACTTGCGAAGGCGACAGGATACTTAGATGAGACCATCGTAAAAGATATGGATCCAGGGCTTAAAGAGCAAATTCGTAAAAACTACCAAGCACAAAAGCCAGCGCTTCAGAAGTTTAATGGGAAATATAAGACATGGAGAAACTCTTCAAATGAAGAAATTGCCTATTTATTAGGTAAAGGATATATTACTCAAGCTGAACTAAGTAGTTTTATGTCAGTAGATAAAAATGGAAAAGAAATTAAGAATACCGTTGCAAAAGAAGATCTTGCAGTGTATTTAGTGCGTATTATGTACAAAGAAGCTACAGCAAAAAAAGAATATAAACCAGGTGCATTCACAGATGAAAGTAAAATTGCAGAGTATAAAAGGCCACATGTGGCTTATCTAAAGGCACAAGGTATTATAAAAGGGGATGCAAAAGGTGCCTTTGGTGGAGGTCAGCCTGTTACAAAAGCTCTTTGCGCGAAGATGACTACAGATGTACTTAAGAAGGCAGAATCTCAAAATGGAGAATCTAACTCATCTACAACACCGGCGCCATCACCAGAGACTGGCAATGTGCAACGTGTTAAGATTAAGAACATTGTAGAAAAAGGTGTGGGTGAAAGATACGTACTTGTAGAGTTTGCAGATAAAAAACCAACATTCTGTATCATGAAAACAGATACAGTCATTACAGTGCCATCAGGTGCGAAGCTTACTATCGATGATGTAGCCGTTGGGGCACAAGCGAAAGTAGTTGTAGAAAAAGTAAATGGTTCAGACTACATTACTAAGATGGAATTAGTGACGGAATCTACAGGTGGAGGGTCATCAAATGGTGGCAGTACATCTACTACAACTGAAACTTACAAAGGTATAGTAGAAGAGATTAGCCGAAGAGAAGTAACGATCAAAACTTCTAGCAAATCTATTAGCTATCCAATTAGTGCAGATACTACTATCTTAGTAGAGGGTAAAGTAGCTGAGTATAGAGATGTAGAAGCAGGTGATGAAGTAACCGCTTCAGTGAAAAATGGAGAGGTTACTCGGTTGATTGTTACGAAGGTATCTGGTGAAAGTACAGTAAGCGGTATAGCCCTTAAAAGTAAAGCTGAAAAACGTAATGAATATATCTTAACCTTAGAAGATAAAAAAGGTGTAAAAGAAGTATCTATGCCAAAAGATGTTAAGATTAAGCGTAATGGTAAGACTATTGACTTCGTTGACCTTAAAACAGGGGATGATATTGAATTAACGATGGAAAAAGGTGAAGTAACCCGCGTTGATGCAGAGGGCAAAGAACAAAAGGTTACAGGAACATTAAAGGCTATTCATTTAGCAGCGCAGACAGAACTTGTTATCCAGACAGAAGATAAGACAATGACTGTAGTACTAGCGCCAGGAGCAGAACTGTACGACAAAAAAGATAGAAGAGACATCACTGCCAAAGAACTCAGACTCTTCAGTGAAGTAACGGTAGAACTAGATAGTAAAGAAGTTATCGCACTTACAGTAACGGATTACGTAAGTAAGACCAATGAAAAAGGAATAATCAAAGTAGTGGGTGCAGGGGCGAAATACATAGATGTACTAGTAGAATATGATGCAATGACAGATACGACTATGGTCATGAAGCGTATCGACGTACCAACTGAAGTAAGTATAATCATAAAGGATAAAGAACAGTACAGAAGCTTATTAAAAGAAGGCATGGAAGTACTTATTACTTATGATTACGGTGTGAGTATGAATCCAACTAGGATTGAAGTGCTAAGATAAATAAAGAATGCGAAAGCCCCCTTGGAGATGAAAGTGCCTCGGGGGCTTCGTCTATCAGCCAAAATTTGCCATCCCCCTCTTTCCCGCCTCCATGCATTGATTTAACAGCCATAAACTGATAAACTGATAAGTAAAAGAACGAAAGGGACAAATAAAACATGAGAAAAAGCAGAAATAAGACGATATACTTAAAAGACAGAAGAAATAAATCACGTAGAGGGAATAATCCTAGAGTGGTTTGGGCAGGCATGATAGGGATAGGTATACTCCTTGGAGCCTTATTTGCTTTTTGGCCGAATGCTTATGAAGTCAGTATAGATGGAACAGTTATAGGAGCTTTAGAAGAAAAAGAGTTTGTAGATAATGCAACAGAAACTGTAATCGCACAACTTAAAAGTAAATATAATACAGAGATTAAGTTAGAAGGAGAAATTCTTTCTAAAAAAGTAAGAGCTGGTAAAAAAGATAGGATTACACCTAATTACTTAGCCACTTATATGCGTGAAAACATGGATTTTCTCCTAGAATTTGAAGAACTCAGTATAGATGGGAAAAAAGTTGGTATCATAGAATCAAAAGAGGTATTAGATGAATTACTTGTAAGACTTACACAAGAGTACATAGGTGAGACAGACAAGAAAGTGGAGTTTGCCAATAAGGTAGAGCTTACACCTGTATTCGCTAAAGAAAAAGATTTGATAGGTCTAGATGCACTTGTAGATAAATGTATAGAAACAAGGCAAGAGGTTGTAGAGTATGAAATCGTAGGAGGAGATACACTATCTGGTATTTCCAGTAAACTAGGGATTACGATAGCTAAGTTAATAGGTGCCAATGAGGGGATGACAGAGGCAACTGTTCTGAAACTAGGAAGCAAACTAAAGGCAGAAGTTGATGTGCCACTTCTAGCGGTTAAAGTGATACAAGAATAATTTACCTTTGTAATAGAGAGGGTAGATTTGTTATGATATAAGGAACGAAACTATATCTTAAATAAATTCAGGGGGGATATTATGCAAAAAATAGTCATTGTAGAAGATGAAAAAGCTATCTCAGATATTATCAAATATAATCTAGAGAGAGAGGGTTATCAAGTACATACAGCGTATGACGGAGAAGAAGGACTAAGTATAATAGAAAAAGTTGACCCAGATATCATTCTCTTAGATATTATGATGCCGAAGCTCGATGGGCTTCAAGTCTGTAAGAAGGTAAGACAAACCAAGGATACACCTATTATCATGCTAACAGCAAAGGCTGAGGAAATTGACAAGGTGGTAGGGTTAGAGCTTGGTGCGGATGACTACATCACGAAACCTTTTGGTATGAGAGAACTCATTGCTAGAATCAAGGCTAATCTAAGAAGATCAGTACAAATAGCAAGTGTAGAGTTGGCTATAGCTGCTCAAGATGAGAATGTTGTTGTAGAAGGAAATTTAAGTATAGATCTAGTACGTTATGAGGTATGTAAAAGAGGAGGAGTTATAGAACTCACACTTAGAGAGTTTGAACTCCTTAAATTCTTAGCGACTCAAAAAGGTAAGGTGTTTTCTCGTGAGACACTCCTTGAGAAGGTGTGGGGATATGAGTACTACGGAGATGTACGTACAGTAGATGTCACTGTAAGAAGACTAAGAGAAAAAATAGAAGATGATCCTTCAAAGGCTGGTTATGTATTAACTAAGCGTGGTGTAGGATATTATTTCAGAGGTTAATATGAAATCAAGTATACAATGGAAGATAGTAGGTATTTATTTGAGTGTTGTACTTGTTATTATGATTGCAAGTGGAAGTTTTATTGTATACAACATTAAGGAACAAAACTACGAACTCATTGAAGGCAAACTAGAAGATTCTGCTCAACAGATTCAGACCATTTTATCATTAGAAGATAGTCTAGAAATTGATAAGGATATAGAAGAATTAACAAAGAGACTAAGGACCGTCGTTGCCCTTGATAAGTCTATGTTTATTTATATTTTAGACGAGAAGGGGCGCGTGCAAATCGGTACAGGAGATAAATCCGATCAGATTATAACTTCAGAGGTTGTTATTGATAGCATGTCAAACAAGAAGCCTTGTGTAACTAATTGGAAATCGTTTTCGACTCGAACACAAGCCCTAATTGGAGCACAAGAGATGCAGGACAAAGTTCTAGAGTATGCACTGCCTATTCTAGATGGCGTGACAGGAGAAATTAATTCTATTATCTACATCTCTGCAAGTACGGAAGAGGTTTATCAAAATATACGTTATGTGATGAGTGCGATTAGTGCGGGAACTATATTAGCTATGGGAATAGCTGTTGTATTTAGTTCAATCTTTTCTCGTATGATTACAGAACCTATTAAGCAGCTTACGAAAAGTTCTAAGCAACTTGCAGGGGGTTCATTTAATAGAATTCCTATCTATTCAACAGATGAGATAGGTCAACTAACTCAAAGTTTTAATTATATGGCAACAGAGCTGAGTCGCACTATGAGTGATGTGACCAGTGAGAAGAATAAACTTGAGAAGATACTAGAGAATATGGCAGATGGCGTGATGGCTTTTAATAGGCAAGGGGTACTTATCCATGCTAATTCCATATGCTATGAGATGCTAGGTGTAGCTTTTATGGATCACCGCTTTGACTTTATCTTTGCGAAGCTTGAGGTAGAAATTTCTTTTGATGATATATTAGCGGGTAAAGTGAATTACGATGAAGGTGTTATGCTTGCGCTAGAGGACAAATACTTCAATATCTATTTAGCACCTTATGCCAATGTGCTAGGCGAGAGTGAGGGGCTAGTTGTAGTATTACAAGATATCACAGACCAGCATAAGTTAGATCAGATGCGTAAGGAGTTTGTGGCCAATGTATCGCATGAATTACGTACACCACTGACTACTGTAAAGAGTTATACAGAGACTTTACTAGATGGAGCTATAGATGATAGAGAAATAGCAGTGCAGTTCCTAGGCGTTATGGAGAAAGAGACAGATCGTATGACTCAGCTTGTACAGGACTTGCTAGAGCTTTCACGTATTGATAACAAGCAGATGCAGCTAGATATGAGGCCTGTTGATATGAGACAGCTCATAGAGGAAACTATAGTGGCTCAGCGTATTCATGCTCAGAAGAAGTCTCATAAACTTACTCTAGAGATGGATGAAGAGAAAGATTATTTTATCTTTGGAGATAGTGCAAGAATTAGACAGATTCTGCATAACATATTATCAAATGCCATAAAATATAGTATAGATCCTGGAACGATTACTATTAAGCTCTTTAAGAATGAAGAGGTAGTCATTCAGGTGCAAGATACTGGAATAGGTATTCCAAAACAGGATTTAGGCCGTGTGTTTGAAAGGTTCTATAGAGTAGATAAGGCAAGATCACGTAATATGGGTGGTACAGGTCTTGGATTACCTATTGCCAAAGAGATGGTAGAACTTCATGGTGGTAGGATGAAAATTGCGAGTAAAGTAGGCAAAGGAACCACAGTGACTCTTTATTTTAAGGCGTTGGAAGAGTTTGAAGAATAGTGTAAAGTAAAAGTTATTACCTTGTAATCTAATTGTAATATTTTTCGTGTATACTTTAAGAAGAATATTACATTAAAGAAAGGGGGATTCCACATTGAGAAGAGTAAAAGGATATTTACTGAAGATAGTAATGGTTATGAGTGTTATGCTATGCGGATTTACGGTTTATGGTTCAGATACAAGATTTACACAACCCTCTAAAACGGAATCTGCTGTAACTAAAGATGGCGTAGTTAATAAATTAGCAAAAACAACTGATACAACAACTAGCCAGAGTATTACTTTTGAAAAAGATGAATATGTGAGAATCACCCAACCGATAAAAAAAGATGGTGTTACCTGTACATTTGATAGTCAGATCAATGTCATGGGGGAAGCTAGAGAAGGTACAAATGTTGTTATCACAGTATCACTCAGCACAGAAGAGAATATGGAAGAGAAGAAGCTACCTGTTAAGTATGAGCTGCCAGTAGTAGGTGCCACACAAACGTTTAATCAACTGATTGAATTAAATGAAGGCACGAATATTATTGTGATTTCTTATACTAACTTAAATACAAAAAATGTATATGGTGAGATGACTTTTACCCTTAAAAGAGAAAAAGAAGATACTAAAAAAGCGATTAAAGGCTACATTGTAGACCAAAAAGTTATATTGGATAAAGTAGGTAAGTGATGAAAAAGAATAATCTTAAAATCCTCTTACTGATTGTGCTTATTATAACGAGTATTATACAAACATCTGTGTTGTGGCTTGGCGATATGCCGAGCCACAACTTTTTAGAATCTACCTCAGCGCAAGTTGGTCCTATCTTGCCAGAAAATATTTTCAGAAATAAGGGAGATCCTTTTACCGTATCTTATCGTATTGATGAGGGTTCGGGAGAGTATGAAAGATTTGTTAAAGAACTAAGTGGTATGCTTGCCAAATACTCAAAGACAGCAAAACTTTCCCTAGTAGAGCCGTTGGATTGGGACAGTATCTTAGCTATGCAAGGTGTGCTTTATGAATATACTATTCCAGTGAGTCTAGATGAATTAGCTACGACAAAAGTTGGGATTGATGAGGTAGGATTTATCAACAATGTCTTTTTGACACTAGATGATTCTATAGGTAATAAAGCTAAGTTGTATTTGATTAATGAAACGGATGATTTATGTTATAAGCTAGATATAACTGGAGAGTTTTTGGATTTGGTTAAGCTATATAATGGGTTTAATATAGAGGAAGTTGGCGATAGTATGACTAAGTATCAGCCTAGTACTAAAGCGATGAACATTAGTCGTTATATTGAGGGCAATGTGTTTATGCCTCTTACTAGTGAAACGGTGCCTTTGGAATATGAGGTGCTAAGACTTATTAATCCTGTAGATGTTTATGAAGATAATAAGCAAATTGTATTAGATAAATATACAAGTGAGCTTTTTAATAAACCCATTCTTAAAGAAATAGAATATAGAGAAGATGGCTCCGTCGTTTTTACAGAAAGTATGAAAAGTATGGTTATTTATAGACCTACTGGGGTCATTGAATATATTAACTTAGATGTGACTCGGGGAGACAAAGTCATGTCCATGCTAGAGGGATATAATATAGCGACTGCATTTATACAAAACTCAAGTACTATACCCGAAACCACTCGGGATAGATTATACCTAACGGATATTACCCAAGTTGATAAGGAATACACTTTTAATTTTGACCTAAAGTACAATGGGTATAAGATTATCGTATCACCTAGTGTTAAAGAGGAACTAGGACTTAATCATATGGTAGAACTAACGATTAAAGATGGACAGATCATAGGTGGGAAATGGAGCATTAGAGAATTGCAAAGCATTTCAAACTATGAGGAGATAAGTATGAAAGAGATAAAGATAGGTTATGGTGATCCTATCAATAAGATGTATGCAGGACTGCAAGAAGGACAGGAGACACCACTTTTAGAAGACATAGCAACTGTCTATGAAGTGCAAGAGTTAGACAAGGAAATAGAGATGAAGTGGGGAGTATTTTATGATGAAATGTGGTACTACCCTTGAAATTGGCAAAGTATGGTACTTCACTTTGCCTTATTTTTTTGTTATAGTACTTAGAGAAGCTAAGATGAGGAGGAATAAGACTTGAAGTGGGATAAGGCACTTACATATTTAATTATTATGTTTTTATGTGTTAACATAGGACTCGCTATGGAAAATTACAATAGGAGCATTAAAGCTTACAAACTAAGCGATGAACGTATACAAAATATTGCTTCTGTGTTAAAAACTGATGATATAATAATAAAAACTAAGCTACCTACCAACTTTAGGCCTATTTCACCTATTTGGGTGCTTCCTTTTGAGATTACGCCAGATATAAGAGATGGGCTTGTTGAAAATTTATTAGGACCTCAAGAAGATGGTATAATCATTACGAAAGAAACAAGTCATATGCCTTATGAAAAAGCGGCTAGGGTTTATACAAAAGGAAATAAACAACTAAAGTTTAGGACGAGTTATATACATTACCAAGATACATCTATAGAACCTACGCAAGAGTTCTTGACTGAAAGTAGAGCAAGAGATGTTGCAGCGGATTTCGTAGCGGGTCTAAATATACCAAAGAGTAGAAAAAAAATAAAAATGGAATATAAAAGTGAGTCATATGGCGCCAGTTTGACATATTATGAAGTATACGACAAATTACCCATGTTTGGGAGTTTTATTCACTTGAAGATGACCGGAGACGGCGTATTCGAAGCGTCTATTCATAAAAATACAGTAGAAGAAAAGGCTGATAATAAAAGAGCTATTTATCCTATTGATAAAGTATTATTTGGGTTTAGAGACGAAATTAATATAGAGGGTCAGGTTGTTATTGATAGTATTGTACTGGGATATGCGATACCAAGCGAGGTAGAAATGCATATTTTAAGAGAAGAAGCAATACCCATGTATAAAATTAATCTGCAAGGTTTAGAGGAACCTATATTTGTCAATGCTTATACAAACACAGTAGAAGAGTTGCCTACGGGAACTTTTTATAAATAAAACTTTTTATTTCCCTAAAGTGATGATATAATGTAAATTGACTAAATACGCAAAAGCAATAGTACAAACAAATAAATAGTAAGAGGTGTTTAGGTTGAGCAAGCTATGTATAAGAGGTGGTAAACGCCTAACTGGTGATGTAATTATAAATGGAGCCAAGAATGCAGCGGTGGCGGTATTACCTGCAGCGCTTTTGGTAGATGGAATTTGTGAAATAGAGAACTTACCTTATATAGAAGACGTTAGAATTCTTAATGATGCAATGAGAACAGTAGGTGCAGTAACTGAATTTACGACAAAGCATACTCTAAAAGTAGATGCAAGTACAGTATACCAGTGCTCAGCTCTTGATGACTGTATTGGTAAAATGCGTGCGTCTTATTATCTTATAGGGTCTTTATTAGGTAGATTTGGTAAAGCAGAAGTGGCTATGCCAGGTGGATGTAACTTTGGTTCACGCCCTATCGATCAACATATTAAGGGATTTGAGGCGTTAGGTGCTACAGTCGAAATCAAAGATAATATTATTAAAGCTACAGCAGATAAATTAGTAGGTACACATATTTATCTAGATGTAGTAAGTGTAGGAGCTACTATCAACATTATGTTAGCAGCAGTCCTAGCAGAGGGGACAACTACTATTGAGAATGCAGCAAAAGAGCCTCATGTAGTAGATGTAGCCAACTTCCTCAACATGATGGGAGCAAAAGTTAAAGGTGCGGGGACAGATGTCATCCGTATCAAAGGTGTGGAAAGATTAACTGGTGGTAGATACTCTATCGTACCAGATCAAATCGAAGCAGGAACTTACATGATAGCAGCAGCTATTACAAGTGGAGATGTCTACGTACGTAATATTATTCCAGAGCATATGGAGTCTATTACACTTAAGATGCGTGAGATGGGGATTGAGATTGAAGAAGGCGATGACTATGTACGCGTAGTAGCTCCATCAGAGCTTAGAGCTACTAATGTTAAAACTTTACCACATCCAGGTTTTCCAACAGACCTTCAACCACAGATGGCTACGCTTTTAAGTATTGCAAATGGTAAGAGCACTATGATAGAAGGTGTATTTGAAAACCGTTTCCAATATATCGATGAACTAAAGTATACAGGGGCTAGTATGACGGTAGTAGATGGTAACAAAGCTATCATCGAAGGTGTAAAAGCACTTAAGTCAGCGAACCTCACTGCAACAGACCTTAGAGCAGGAGCGGCTATGGTTTTAGCAGGACTTAAAGCAACGGGCGGAGAAACTATTATCAACAACGTTAAGTATATTGATAGAGGTTATGAGTCAATCGAAGAAAAACTAACTGCTTTAGGAGCAGACATTTATAGAAAAGCAGCCCATTAGAAGGCTGCTTTTTTTATAAAAATTATTAAAATTAAAGGTTAGAAAAGAGATTAATATATAATAATCATGTATAGTACGGAAATTGAAGATTTACAGAAAACCAATATCTAGTGTAATATTTGGAGTAAATTAAAGAAATAAAGGAGAAATTTTATGATTTTTACTTTTGATAAAACATATTTACTTCAAACACAGGAATGTATGACATGTGATGAAAAATCTTCATTAGAACTAAGTGACAAATATATTAAATTTGGAAAAACTTCTCTTAAATGGATGGTTGGAGAAAATGGGAAACTATGCATAGATGCACCTATAGGCTATAAGGAATTTAGAGGAAGTAAAACAGATCAAAGAAGAGAAAGTTTTGTAGTATGGGTTTATAATGAAATACCTTCCAATGAAAAACTGATTTTTGAGTTTGGAACAGATGCTGGCAGAGAAACTTGGTTTGAATTTGGGTTGAACTTTAGAGGTTGGCGATGTACTTGGGTTATGTTTGATAGGGATATGGAAGGGAAAGCTTCTGAAAATATGGATAAACTTATTATTAAAGCACCTGAAAGTATGGCAGGGAAAGATCTTTATTTTGCGAAGATTATTCTATCAACACCTATTGATGCAAGGCATCATACAAGAAATGAACAGACACCATTTGTTAATTTAGAAGGGGATGCTAAAGCTAATAGTCACTGGATGTCACTCTATGCTTTTTACGAAGAGTATAAGAAGTTTGTACGAAAAGGTGAGGTGACAGATAGGGGTAAAGCAGATATAAAGATTATTAATCAAAGATTTTATCAGTATCTTACAGAAAATAAACAAGAAGTACCTTTTGAGGAAATAGTAAAGTGCTATAAGAGTTATGAAATCGAAGTAAATGAAGGTGTTATAAAAGGTAGAAGCGTTAACTGTGACAACATCTTTGCAGTACTAGATGCTTTTGATAAAAAGTATTATTTAGAGCAATTTAATAATATTCATTGTGCGGATTACTTCAAGTGCTTGTATGATATGGCTATAGGCTATATCAAATCAGAGAGTAAAGAAGAAAAAATACAGACAAAAGAAATGTTTATCCATATGGTTTGGCATCTATATGACCAGGGATTTGGAGCAGGAAGTGGACTTGGGACAGTTCATCATTTGGGTTATCAAATGAAAAACTATTTTACTGCTTTATATTTAATGAAGGATGAGATTAAAGAGGCTGGGTGGTTAGAAGAGATAACAGAAGCTATGAATTGGTTCTCTGGACTTGGACGCATTTTCTATCAACATCTCAAGGCTGATGGTGTGAATATGGATGTCTTAAATACTTTGTTAGAAGGTATGATTTCTAGTCTATTGATGTTAGAAGATTTAGAGATGCAATCAGAAATATTAGAAGCGTTTACAGCGTGGTTAACCTTTTCTTGTTCACCTAAAGAAGGAATTATGGGACCCTTTAAATATGATGGGATTGGATTTCATCATGGAGGGCTTTATCCAGCCTATACAAGAGATGGTTTAAGTGGGCTAACACCTGTAGTTTACTTATTAAGAGGAACAAAATATAGATTACCAGAAGAGCAACATGAATTAGTCAAGCGTGCTGTAATGAATTTTAGATTATTTAGCAATAGAGAGCAGTTCCTGTTAAGTGTATCGGGAAGACATCCGAATGGAATGGAATCATTCCCAAGTACAGGGTTTAAGTACATGGCATTGGCAGGTTCACCAGATGGTGAAGAGGCAATTGATGAAGATGTAGCAGCGGCTTATCTGAGATTAGTAGATAAGGAAACGGACCCATTAGTTATACAGTTCAAGGAACTAGGGATTGAGAAAGAACAAGCACCTACAGGTAACTGGGCCATGAACTATGCTGCATTAGGCTTACATAGAAGAGATGAGTGGCTAGTAGGAGTGAGAGGACATAGTAGATATCTATGGGCAAATGAAACTTATAAAAGTAACAATCTTTATGGTCGTTATATCACACATGGTCAGATTCAGATTATGGGCGGAGGCTTGCCTGTTAACAATAAAGAGAGTGGATACTATCATGATGGATGGGACTGGAATAGCTGGCCAGGAACTACAACAATTCACTTACCTATGGATGAGCTAAAATCTGATGTAAGGAATGTGGATA
This sequence comes from Cellulosilyticaceae bacterium, assembly GCA_036655715.1. Classification (GTDB taxonomy): domain Bacteria; phylum Bacillota; class Clostridia; order Lachnospirales; family Cellulosilyticaceae; genus JAVVPO01. The sequence goes on from JAVVPO010000053.1 coordinate 12,236, forward strand.
CCTTTAGTGGGTTTGAGGAGATGCTTATTTCAGATGAAACATATGCAGGTGCATTGGATTTAGAAGGAAATAATGGTATGTTTGCCATGAAGCTTCATGAACATCCTAAATATAATGGCAGTCACCGTGCGAGAAAGTCAGTCTTTATGTTTGATGATAGAGTGATTGCACTTGGTAGTGACATTGAAAATACCAATGCAGAAAATCCAACACGTACAACTATTTTCCAAAACTATCTTACAGATATAGAGGAGCCTATCTTTGTTAATAGTGCAGAAGAAATAAAGGGATTAGACTATAAGCATGAGATGCAAGTAGAGGAAATGAGTTATTTATTAGATAACAATAATAATGGATACTTAGTGCCAGAAGGCCAAAAGGTTACTATTACGAGAGCAAATCAAGAATCTAGACATCAACAAAAAGGAACAAAGACAGAAGGTGAATTTGCCAAAGCTGTTATAGAACATGGGAAGACACCACAAGGTGAAGCTTATGAGTATATGATTGCTGTAGATACTTCATTAGAAGAGTTAGAAGCTATGAAAGAAAGAATGAAGAAGGATGAAGATCCTATCTATACAGTCTTACAAAAAGATAGGATGGCTCATATTGTCACAGATCATGCAACGAACACTACGGGATATGCACTCTTTGAAGCAAATGGTACTCTAAATAAAGGGAATATAGTAGGAATTGATACTCCAGCTATGGTAATGATGAAGGAAGAAGGAGAGCAGTTAACACTTAGTGTATGCGATCCAGACCTTAGACTCTATGAAGGGATAGATGAGAGTCAGTATGATGAAGAAGGCAATCAGATAGAGGTGAGTATATACTCTAGAGAATGGATGGAAAATGAAAGTAAGATGCATACCCTCCAGTTAGTATTAATGGGTGGATGGAAGCTTGCATCAGAGAGTACAGGTTGTAGAGTAGTTGGTGAAGAAAATGGGAATACCACTTTGGCAATTGATTGCAAAGATGGCGCAAAAGTAGAAGTTATCTTAGAAAAAAGATAATAGCAAACAAGAAACTATTTATCATAATGATTTTAAATAGAGAAGTCGATTGGGTGCTAGCCTATATCTATGAATTTTACATGAGTCAATAATTATAAGGAGATAAAAAAGTGAATTATAAATATCAAAAAGGTGAGGTTATATATCAAAATAAATTATCTTCAGTAGAAGATGTAAAGGGATTTAAAATGGAAGGAGATGGGATTGTTAGTTTTCCGATGGAGCGAATGAGAATGGAAAGTACACGCTCAATTGAGGATGGACAAAAAGCTAACATTGTATATTGGGTACCAGAAGATTTTCCAGATAATATTTCAATAGAGTGGGATTTTTATCCCATTAGAGAGCCTGGACTATGTATTGTTTTCTTTAGTGCAAAAGGGAAAAATGGAAAAGACTTATTTGATGAATCATTAAATCCAAGAACAGGAGAGTACAACTTATATTTTGGTGGTGATATCAATACTTATCATTTATCTTACTTTAGAAGAAGATATGAGGAAGAGAGAAGTTTTCATACATGTAATTTGAGAAAAAGTTTTGGTGGATATATGGTTGCGCAAGGAGCAGACCCGATACCAAGTATTATGGATATAAAGGCTCCTTATCATATTGAACTTGTTAAATATAGAAATAAAATAACTTTTTATATTAATGATTTATGCGTTTTAGATTGGACAGATGATAATGAGACTTATGGGGAAGTATTAGGTGAAGGAAAAATAGGATTCAGACAAATGGCGCCTCTTATTGCAGAATATGCGAACTTAAAAATAAGTAAGATATTAGGGGTTATAGAAGATTAGTATCAAAAATATATATCAAATGTAAAAGAACTTAAGTTAATATTTTTTTAATGATAGGAGGATAAAATGAAGGAACCTAATATATTAATTATTATGTCAGATGAACATCGATTTGATGTCACAGGATTTACAGGAAATAAGGTTGTGAGAACACCTCATATGGATAGATTGGCGGCAGAAGGAGTGGTATTTTCCAATGCCTATTGTCCATCACCAATTTGTATTCCTTGTAGACAGAGTTTTGCAGCGGGACAATTCCCTAAACATTGTAAAGTAGAGGGATTTGGAGAAGACCTAGAACCAGGATACCCTACATTTGCTAGACATTTTGCTAGACATGCTTATGAGACTGTAGCTGCTGGAAAGCTTCATCATACAGGAGTAGATCAAATGCAAGGATATAAAAAACGAATTGGAATGGTAGGATCAGTAACTGAGAAAAATATAGAAAATAAAAATCTAGATTATTTTAAGAAAATAGAAAAAAAAGATTTTAAGTGGGATCAAGAAAAGGAAATTAAGAGAGCTGGAATAGGTACAAAAGGAGTGTGCGAGGATGACTATACACTACAAGGTGTAAAGTTGTTTATTGAAAGTTATTTTTTAGATACATATTATGATAGACCAAGCAAGCATAAGCCTCTAATGCTTTATGTAGGATTTAACCAACCTCACTATCCCTATCAGACAAGAGAAGATAAATTTAAATATTATTTAAATCGTGTAAAACTCTATGAGAATCAAGAAGTATTTGACCATAAGTTCCTAAATCGATTTACAGTAGATGCTTCAGACAGGGAAAAGATTAGGGCTGTTGCAAGTTATTATGGTATGGTAGAGACTTTGGATGAATACATTGGAGAAATCCTACAAAGTTTAGAGAATGTAGGTGAGAATTTAGATGATTGGATTATTATCTATACATCTGATCATGGTGAAATGTTAGGAGAGCATGGTGTATGGGAGAAACAAAAGTTTTTTGAAGGAAGTGTAAAGGTACCATTAGTGATTAGATATGGTAAAAATATTAAAGGTGGTAGGACAATTACACAAAATGTTAACTTATGTGATATATATGCTACACTTTGTGACTTATGTGGCATAGAAACTTTACAAGGGTTAGATAGTAGGAGTTTAATGCCATTGATGCAAAATCAATGTGAAGATTGGGATAATGAAAGTATTAGCCAATTTGTAAATGGAGAAGAAGGGCAAAATCTTATGATCAAACGTGATCATTTAAAATATCAATATTATAAATTACTAGATAATGAAGTTTTATTTGATTTAGAATATGATCCAGAAGAAAGAATTAATCTTATAAATGATGAAAAATATGCCAATATATTAGATGTTTTTAGAAAAAGAAAAAGAGAATTAGGGTTTTGATAAGCTTGTACATAACAGGTATAAATAATATATAAAATAGGGAGAGAGTATGAATAATAAAAAAAATATATTACTTATTATATGTGATCAGCTTAGTGCACAGGCGCTGAAATGCTATGGCAATACTTATGTAGATGCACCCAATATTGATCGATTAGCTAGAGAAGGTGTAGTCTTTGATAATGCTTATACGAGTTGCCCACTGTGCCAACCTGCTAGAGCATCTTTTTGGACTTCTAGATATCCACATCAGACACATGTACTAAGCAATGTAAAGGATATGGGATTTGATAAACTTTCAGGGGAGATACCTACTTTAGGAGAAGTATTTACACAAAATGGATGGCGATGTGTACACTTTGGGAAAGAACATGATTATGGCGCATTACGAGGATTTGAGGTAGTCAAATCTGTAGAAATCAAAAAAGAGCCAGAGTATCCATCTTGGACTTATGCGTATGAAAGTCACTTTGATGAGGATACTACGCAGAAAGTAGTTAACTTTATAGATAGTAAGCCAGAACGACCTTATTTAGCTGTAGCAGACTTACATAATCCGCATAATATCTGTATGTGGATAGGAGAGAACCAAGGAGAGCATCAGGATATACCTATCCCACCTCATGTAGAGCTACCACCATTATTAGATAACTTTGAGTTTGAAGATATTGCTAATAGGCCAGAATTCATACAGTTTATGTGTTGCGCGCATAGAAGACAAAGGCATACAGTAGGCTGGACAAGAGAAAATTATAAGCACTACTTAGCAGCTTATTACTACTATATTCATTTGGTAGATAAGAAGATTGGAGCTATCCTAGATAGTTTGGAAAGACAAAACCAGTTAGAGGATACACTTATTATGCTCTTTGCAGATCATGGAGAAGGTATGGGAGCACATGGCCTAGTGACTAAGTATGGGACTTTCTATGAAGAGACCAATAGGGTACCGATGATTGTAAGAGGTCCTGGTGTATTGCCAAGAGCAGCTAATGTAGACGGATTAGTTAGTGTGCTAGATGTAATGCCTACGTTACTAGACTATGCAGGTATTCATGTACCGGAAGCAGTAGAAGTAGAAGGCATCTCTTTGATCAAGGAGCTAAGTGGAAAGAGTCAAACTGTATCAACTGAATATGTAGTGAGTGAATGGTATGATGAGTTTGAGGGCTATAGGATACCAGGGCGGATGGTAAGAGGTAAAGATTATAAATATATGTGCTACAATGATGTGCAGGGCGAAGAACTTTATGATATGAAGGCTGATAGAGGTGAGACAAGAAATCTCATCCATGATGCAGAGTACAGTGAAGTGCTTGAGAAATATAGAGGTATGTTAAAAGAACATGTAGAAAAAACAAATGATAATTTCTATGAACTCAAGGCTGAGTATGATGAGAGATATAGAAAACATGATTTAGGATTTAAACACCATACAGGACTTTCTGCTGTAGAGGACTATGCACTAAGAGGAAAATAAGTTTATAATAAAGGTAATCTCAAATAAAAGTCTTCTTGGGTGGACATTAGAAAAATAACTAATGTATAATCACTTAAGAAGGCTTTATTTTGCCTAAAAACGTGGATGATAAAAAGACTAGAATAAGCGAAAATGAGGAGACTCCATGAAAATAGATATTATTTGTGTAGGAAAATTAAAAGAAAAATACTTGGTAGCAGCTATGAGTGAATATAGCAAGAGGCTAACTAGATACTGCAAGATGAACATTATAGAACTTACAGATGAAAAAACACCTGATAATGCTTCAGAGAAGGAAGAATTACAAATTAAGGATAAAGAAGGCGAAAAGATTCTGGCGCAAGTCAAAGAAGGAGCCTATGTCGTAGCCTTAGCTTTAGATGGAAAGATGATTAGCTCAGAGGAGTTAGCGAGCTTCATGTCGGAGAGAGCTTTAAGAGGAGATAGCCATATGGTGTTCATCATAGGGGGATCACTAGGTCTTAGTGAGGCTGTGCTTGCAAGGGCAAACTATAAGTTATGCTTCTCAAGGATGACATTTCCACATCAATTATTTAGGGTAATGTTATTGGAACAGGTGTATAGGGCTTATAGGATTAATAATAATGAACCGTACCACAAATAGGTGAGGCTCTTAAATCTGGATAGAAAGAATTGAAAAAATTACGGATAATCATAGGATTCCTTTAAAAATCGTAATATAATAAATTACTACTACCTGTAAGTTATAGTATAAATGAAAATAAATATGGTTTTAGGGCATACTAGTAGTATGTAAAAATAAATAGTAAGTGGAAACAATTGAAATAGAAGGGGGAGGAGTCTATGTATACAACGAATTTATTTTTAAAAACGTATTATACAAAAGAAGAATGTTTAGTACGAGGATTAGACTATGAAAAAGAAGTAATAGAGAGAAGGTCGAGATGTAACAAGGTGTTAAACAAATATTGGTTTAATATCACAGCTAGACTCCATGATACTTTAAATGAACTTATAATTGAAATGGAGGATGTCTTAAATCTTTCAAGGGATAATCAATTAATTTTAGAAGC
>JAVVPO010000054.1:0-17251 GCA_036655715.1 Cellulosilyticaceae bacterium
ACTCTTCCTGATATAGTTTGCATTATTAAATCTCCTTTCTAATATGTTATATGACTTTATACAACTTTATTCTTCTGATTTTTATCTTCCTTCTTCTTATTTGAGACAATTTCTTGCCTTATATATTTTATTCTTTCCATACTAAAAAAGTGCTTACAGCCTCTCTGAAATACTAAATTTTTTCTATTTTTCAGTGGCTCAAGCCCTTCGTATTAAAGAATAACTTTATTATTCTAATTTCCACCTTCCTCCTTCTTATATAAGACAATTTCTTGTCTTATATATTTTATTCTTTCTGTACCCAAAAAGTGCTTAAAACCCTTTTGAAATACTAAGCTATTCAAATGCATTAGCTATTTTATCTTTCTTATGCCTTTTTAAGTGTATATGCTTGTTTAAAATGAAAAATTTATATTTCGACCTTTTTATTATATTCAGGAGGCATCCAAAATGTTCCTTTATTTCTATTCATTAAATTACGCTCCTTTTGGAATCAAAAAAAAAGAGGCCCTGGGGAAGGCCTCTTTTAATTTCCGTTTATATTATACAAACAGGAAAAGGGATATATTATGGGAGATTCTTATTTAAGAGTTCTTCGGTCATTAGATTTGGGGTTTTCTAATGACCTCCTCTTGAATACTATTATGCCCTTTATTTTTAAACATATTATGAAGTAATAACAAATAATTTAATAAAATTTTGTTACTATATTTCTTTATTAAGGAGCCTTACCAATATAATGATACTTATGATCATAAAAATAGTAGTTAATATGCTACCTTCTATCCCAAATAAGCCGCCATTCCAATAACTAGGCTCCTCATAAGTTGTCTTCCAAATACTTGGCATCTCTCCATTACCACTGACTGCTATGCCAAATACATTACCTTGAAGTAAATTCCACATAGTATGGAAACCACACACGCCCCACAAACTTTCTTGCCTTATAGCCAGTAGTGCTAGCATGACTCCGCAAAGTAATATATTCATAAGACCTATCATACTTACCCCATTATTCCCGATGTGCATCAAAGCAAATGCTATAGAAGAAACAATCACACCTGTTATCATATCGGTCTTTGCTGCTATAGTGGGTAGTAAGTAACCTCTTACTAATACTTCTTCTGCTGCTCCTTGTAAAATCCATGCCATCAAAATAACACTTCCTAGTAGAACCGTATGGATAGATAACTGCATCTTTTGCAGAGTCACTTCTATACTGCCTGTCTTTTGAAGCATCATAATAATACCTAGTATCCCAACCAAAGCCAGTCCTACTCCGCTCAAATAATAGGTTATTGCTTTTTCTTTATAAAACCCTAGTGTCTTAATACTCCTTTTACCCGTCTTTTGAACAAATAAAAAGAGCACTAAGATTCCTAGACCAAACCCACCTATAAGTTGTATATAGTAATAGTAGTTATTAAATCTATCTACCTTCACTACACCTACACTGTAGAGACCTTGTACCACCAAATCTACTATTCCAAATCCTATGGACATAACTAACATAAATAGAAAAGGTAGTAACACAATATCCCAAACACTTGTAGGCATTCCTACTTTTGGCCCGTCTAAAAACTTATTGCTCTTTTTCATGGCTTATTCTTCGTCTTCGTACTCGTCGTCGTATTCTTCTTCTTCGTAGTCATCGTACTCTTCTTCTACAACTACTTGTTTAGCGATAGAAAGGTTTGGCTCACCAACACCTGCTACTGCCATTCTTTTAACTGGGATACGAACACTCTTGTTAAGACCAAGTTCAATGATAAATAAGTCATTGATGACATCAACTACTTTACCATAGATTCCTGTAGTTAATAATACACTATCCCCAACTTTGATAGAATCTTGCATACTTTGAGTTTCTTTATCTCTTTTCTTTTGTGGTCTAATGATAAGTAACCACATAATCCCAAAGAAAAATGCCATATAAAGTACGATTCCCATAATGCCACCCATTCCTGTTAAAAAGCCTAATGTTACATTCATGATTTAATCCTCCATTTTTTAATTGTTTTTATATCCTTCTAAGCGCATTTTTTTGTAAGATGCAAATTCACCTTTGTCTAATGCACTGCGGATTTCAGTCATTAAGTTGTTGAAGTAATGCAAGTTGTGTATGACACATAATCTCATACCCAGCATTTCTTTTGCTTTAAGTAAATGTCTGATATAAGCTCTTGAATACTTCTGACATGTTGGACACTTACATTCAGTACTTAGTGGCTCCATGTCTTTTTCATACTTTTGATTGAATATGTTCATTTTACCATGATTTGTATAAATATGTCCATGTCTACCGTTACGAGCTGGTAGTACACAGTCAAAGAAGTCAATCCCACGTTCTACTGCTTCTAAGATATTTTCTGGTGTGCCTACACCCATCAGGTAAGTTGGTTTGTTTTGTGGTAAGTATGGTACCACTTCTTCTAAGACATTGTACATATCGGCATGGCTCTCACCTACTGCAAGTCCGCCTACTGCATAACCTGGCAAATCAAACTCACGAATCACTTTGGCATGCTCGATACGAATGTCTGGCATGACACCACCTTGGTTGATACCAAAGAGCATCTGATGCTTATTGATTGTATCTTCTAAGCTATTTAGTCTATCTAGCTCATCTTTACAACGCTTTAGCCACCTTGTTGTTCTTTCTACTGATGGTATGATATATTCTCTTTCGGCAAGAGCTGGTGGACATTCATCAAATGCCATCGCTATTGTTGAAGCAATATTGGATTGAATTTGCATACTTTCTTCTGGTCCCATAAAGATTTTACGTCCATCAATATGTGAAGAGAAGTATACCCCTTCTTCTTTTATCTTTCTCATTGCTGCAAGTGAGAATACTTGGAATCCGCCCGAATCAGTGAGAATAGGTTTATCCCACACCATAAATTTATGAAGTCCACCTAGTTCCTTAATCACCTTATCACCTGGTCTTAAGTGAAGATGATAAGTATTTGATAAAGCAACCTGTGTGTCTATAACATTTAAGTCTTCTGTAGATAATGCCCCTTTGATAGCAGCAACCGTTGCTACATTCATAAATACTGGTGTTTCTATCGTTCCGTGTACCGTATGAAATCTACCTCTTTTGGCTCTACCTTCTACTTTTAATAGCTCGTACATAGTCTGTCTCCAATCTTTAGTTAATACTACTTTACAGTTTACAAGAAAAAGACTTTTTTTTCAACAATGCTATTGTTAATTTGGACAAAAACTCACATTCTTAATCACTTCTTAGTCGTTACTCCATCTCATTACCTTTTAGTATAGAATTTTTTTTAGAAGATATTATGAAGAAATCCTCACATTCTTTAGTTGATTTAATATTTCTACTTTGATAAAATAAGTAAAACTTTAAAATCTTATTAATAAAGGAGGCATTTCTATGTCTGGTTCAGTATTTGGCAAGAACTTTTCTATCTCTACTTTTGGAGAATCCCATGGTAAGGCTATTGGTGTCATTGTAGATGGTTGTCCTTCTGGGATCTCCATTACTTTAGAAGATATTATGAAAGATATGGTCCGCCGCAAGCCAGGTAATGCCACTATTTCTACGCCTCGCAAGGAAGCTGATGAAGTCGAAATCTTATCTGGTATTTTTGAAGGAAGGACTACTGGTACGCCTATTTCTCTCCTCATTCGTAATACAGATCAGCGTTCTCATAACTATGATACTATCAAAGATATTTATAGACCCAGCCATGCTGACTATACTTATGATAAAAAGTATGGTTTTCGTGATTACCGCGGAGGTGGGAGGTCTTCTGCCCGTGAGACTGCTGCTAGAGTCGCCGCGGGAGCTATTGCTAGATGCTTCTTAAAAGAGCTTGGTATAGAGGTTATAGCTTACACCAAATCTATTGGGCCTATTGCCGTAGAAGATGCTTCTATAAACCTTACCCATATTAAAGAAAACATACTAAGTATGCCAGATAATCTTAAGGCACTCGAAGCTATCTCCTATATTAGTGAGATGAAGCAAGCCAAGGACTCTATTGGTGGGGTGGTAGAATGTATTGTTACAGGTATGATTCCAGGCATAGGTGATCCCGTTTTTGATAAACTAGACGCCTTACTTGGTGGGGCCATTATGAGTATCAATGCAGTAAAAGCCTTTGAAGTAGGAATAGGTATTGGCGCTGCGACTATGCAGGGCTCTATGTACAATGATTCATTCTACCTGGATGACTCCCTAGGTAGCACACCAAAGGTGTCCAAGCACACCAACCATTCAGGTGGTATCCTAGGAGGTATCTCTGATGGTTCTCCTCTTGTTTTACGTGCACACTTCAAACCAACTCCCTCTATTGCTAGTCTTCAGCATACTCTCAATAATCAACTTGAGCACGTTACAGCTCAAATTGAAGGTCGCCATGATCCGACTGTAGTCCCACGTGCCGTAGTCGTTGTCGAAGCTATGGTAGCTCTTACCTTAGCTGATTTATTACTTTCTCTTACTCACTCGAGTATAGACAGAGTCAAAAACGCTTTATCCTCTTCTACCTACTAATTGGGATTACCTTTCTACATTTACAAACTGTAGAAAGGTAATCCTTTACTCCTCATTATTTTTATTATCGCTATTTACAGGTACCCCAATTAAGAATCCTACACATCCACTTACAAAATCTCTAAACTGTGCTAGTTCAGGAATAGATTCTACAGGTGTCTCTGGTATATTCCTAGCAATTATCAGCACTATAAGTGAAATAACGCCTATAGCTGCTGCAATAAGAATCTGAGCTATAAAATAAGTCTTATCTTCCATCTCTTGTTCTTTCTCTTTTTTATTTTCCTCTTTATCTTCATTCCCTTTTTCTTTTAGTGTTGTGCAAATACAGGTCATTTCTTCTTTATCCTTTTTAGTAACCTTTACCTTCGGTACTTTTTTACTCAAAAAGTTTGCGCTAAGAAAATAACCAAATATAGATGCCGACGTGGTTCTCATGACCACATCTATAGAGGCACTATTAGGTGTTATCCCAGCTCTAAATAAACTATAAATGGATTGTCCTAGTATAATTCCCATCATGACTATCAAACACTTATCTTTAAGCTGGATTCTTTTCCAAAGTTTTTTAATTTTTGTATTAACTCCTTTCTTTTTACTAAACATTTTTTCACCACCTCAGATTATTATACTTATAGGTTATTAATGTCGTCCTTCTTTTGCTACTTTTATAGTAATTCAAAAAAAATATTGGTGTTTTATGTCCTTAATTGTTATACTATAAACTAGTCTAAATTTTTATTAGGAGTTGATTAAGTTGAAAAAATACAAACTACCACTTGTCTTTTTAGCTATTTTATTAAGTATTTATCTCCTTTTTGGTTACTTAATTAGTCAAAATATGTTTTTTTTATTTGAAGGAGATAAGATAGACTTAATCCCTATTTTAAATAAATCTATTTTATCAGATAGCGACTATGCTACTATTTTTGAACAAACAGGTCTTGCTAAGCCTCTCGTTGAAGAATTACGACAAGAATCTGATTTCGAAGAAACCCTTTTACATTTTCAAGAAAATTATTTAACAGAGCAGCGTGTAGAACGCACCAATATGAATGCCCTGACTCGCGTCGATAAGTCCTTTGATGAAAATGATAAATGGATTCCATCCTTTGACCTTGCACCTTACAAAAATGGCTATATTTTTTTAAGTAAATCTACCTACACTTTTAATTGGCGACATGGCCATGCAGGTATCGTAGTCGATGCCAAAAGAGGTAAAGTCTTAGAATCTCTAGAACCAGGTACTGAGTCTATGTTACAAGATGCAAGCAAATGGCAATCCTATCCTACCTTTAAGATGATGCGCCTTAAGGATACTCCCGATGAAACCTTAGAGCAAATTGCATACTATGCCTACCAGCATTTAAGCGACATACCCTACAATATTGTTGCTTTAAAAAATCAAGGAGATTCTATCAAAAGCACACAATGTTCACTCCTAGTATGGCAAGCCTTCAAGGCCTTTGGCATTGACATTGATAGTAACAAAGGTATCTTTGTATCTCCTCAAGACATAGCCAAAAGCCCCTATTTAGAAACATTACAAATTTTTGGTTTTGACCCAAGTAAGGATTGGTAAGATGAAAAAAAACTATATTTTAGCAACTAGTATCACACTTTGTTTACTCACTTTTATACTACTTATAAATCATAATACTTTAAAAAGCGATGTTATTATCAACAAGCTACAAGTAGAAATTCCTATGCCTACGCTCTACTACTCAGATATTTCTGCAAAAAAAATATTACCTTATACGATAGAAAATCATAAACTCACCTTATCCAAAGAAAAGATGATTCCCTTCACCGAAGGATTCTTACCTAAAGATAAGTATAACTTTTATATGGCTATCCTTAAAACCTTCGCCGCCTCACGAGAAATAAGTTTGCCTAAATACTTTCACGACTTCTATGAAGATGAAAAATTCGTAGTCATCTCATTTAGCGGAGACCTTAAGGATGTTTATATTATAGAAAAAAATAACCTTCGCATGCATTTACTTAACTATGCTACACCGCTTAACCTAGGGCCTATGTATGTCTCTCATATTCAAGTAGTAGATAATTATCTCATTATATTAGCAGGTGAAGCCGAGTCTTATAATGCACTTATCTATACGATCTATCTACCAACCTTTAGTGTAGTAGACGCAGTAAGGCTTGCAACTCATCCAACTGCTATAAAAGATACACACTACACAATCACCACAACAGGTCAATGCGTATTCATCAACGGCTCCGGACTTAAAGTCTATGACCCATTAAATGCTACCTATAAACTTATTAATCTAGACTTTACACCTACTAGAGTCATGAGCTATCAAGATTCTGTCATAGCTCTAGGAGAATCTACTGATGCTTTCAAGTATGCCGTGCTAGATTCACACTACAAAATCAGCACTACAGGCGAACTCACCCCACCCGCCCCAAATAGCACCATCGTAGATACTTTAACCTACGAAGATAACCTATACATTATCAGCTACGATACACATTACAGCCGCTATCCTAACTACTTATCTATCTACAATCTACGAAATAGCGAGCTACTCTATGCATTAGGTATCTCTTCCAATAAACCTTATGCACTCTTAGAAGGTTCTCTCACTCAATAAACCTCTATCTAAAACTATTACCGCAACATTTTTTCTTCTTTCCACACAAAAGAGGCCTAAGTCTTGCAATGACCCAGCCTCAGGCGGCATCGTTACAAAACCAAGGCCCTTTGCTCTTCCCTATCTACTTAAGAAAATCCTCTCTCATCGGTGTAAATACATCTACAATCACAGCATCCTCTAATGCCATAACCCCATGATTGACATCCCCAGAAATCAAAATACTATCCCCTTTTTTTACAACTCTTTTATCTCCATCCAAATTAAACTCAAAACTTCCTTTTGCTATATAACTTATTTGTCTATGTATATGAGTATGCTCAGCGCCTACTGCACCTTTTTCAAATGTTACCTCTACCATCATTAACTCTTCATTATGAGTTAAAATTTTTCTAGTTACACCTTCACCACATACCTCTGGTTCTATTTGCTCATTAAATCCGAACATTGTCTTCCCTCCTTATTATGCTTAATTTTCATTAACAAACTATCCTAGTTCAATAATATAGTTCTTTTAATCATAGGATTACATTTTATCTTGATACAATGAATCTCCACAGCTCTAGCCTAAGCTAATTCTGCGGAGATTCATTGTAAGTTTGATTATTTTAAATCTTGAGTTGGGATTGTATCCATATCCCAGAATGTTTGGTTCTCACCAGCCATACCCCAGATGAATGTGTAGTTTTGTACGCCTACACCACTGTGGATTGACCAGCTTGGTGAAATAACAGCTTGCTCGTTGTGCATAACGATGTGTCTTGTTTCTTGTGGCTGACCCATCATGTGAATAACTGCACCATCTTGTGGCATATCGAAGTATAAGTAAACTTCCATTCTTCTCTCATGTGTGTGAGAAGGCATTGTGTTCCACATATTGTTTGGCTCAAGCATTGTAAGACCCATTAATAATTGACAGCTCTCACATACTGCTGGATGAATGTATTGGTAGATTGTTCTTTCGTTTGATGTTTCTGGTGCTCCTAATTTGTTAGGGTTTGTATCATTTACACCAATTTTGTGGTTTGGATATTTGTGATGAGCTGGTGTACTATTGATGTAGAATTTAGCTGGTGCTTCTGCATCCACACTTTCAAATACTACTTCTTTAGTTTCTTTACCGATGTAAAGACCTTCTCTTGGTGCCATCTCGATTTTTTCTCCATCAAGAGTGATGAAACCTGCACCACCGATGTTGATGATACCCATTTCTCTTCTTTCTAAGAAGTAATCTGTTCCAAGTTGCTTACCGCCCTCAAGTGCGATTGGTGCTGTAACTGGCATCGCTGAACCTGTGATCATACGATCTACATGGCTATATACGAATTTGATTTCGCCTGGTACAAAAAGACCTTCAATTAAAAATTCATTTCTCATTTCTTCAGTTGTCATTCTTTTAGCTTGCTCTGGTGAAACGCTATATCTGATTTCCATTTATATAATCTCCTTTAGCTATGTAATATTTCATATAGTGCAATAAGTGTTACACTATATATCTCTTATCCTTATTGTACTTCATTTCAATACGAATTACTAGGTATTTTACCAGTAAAGTTTCCAGTCTTTAAGGCTACGAATGATTGCTTCGAAGTAGTAGTAGTCACCCCAAGTGTTACATTCATCTACCCCACGGTTGTTTACTGTATTGAATTCTGATTTTCTTGCATAAGTACCATGTAATAATTGTCCGTTAGATACTTTGATATCTTTTACTGCATAGTTATCAGCTAAAGATTTTAAGATTTTTTTAGAAACGCTTGTGTAGTAAGCAGCTTCTTCACCTTCTAAGTATTTTACCATTTCTAACATACCACATACTGTGATAGCTGCTGCTGATGAATCTTTTGGCTCTGTAGTTCCATCTGTGAAGTCAAAGTCCCAATATGGTACTAAATCTTCTGGTAGGCTTTCAATAAAGAAGTCTGTTACTCTTCTAAATAAGTCTAAGTACTCTGGGTTTTTAATGTATTTGTAGCTAAGCGCCACACCATATACCCCCCATGCTTGGCCTCTTGACCATGCTGAACCATTTCTGTAACCTTGAGCTGTTACCCCACGAGTAGGTTCTCCTGTTGCTTTGTCAAAGTAGTATGTATGGTATGTTGAGTTATCATCTCTTAAGACAACTTTCATAGCTGTTGTAATATGTTTTTTTGCTATCTCTTCATATTTTGTATCACCTGTTACTTCTGTTGCCCAGTATAGTAATGGTAAGTTAAGTAAACAGTCAATGATTAATCTGTAGTTATCTTCGGCTCCCATTTCTCCCCATGCTTGAAGGAACTGTCCTACTTCGTGGAAACGAGAAATTAAGTTATCAGCTGCCATAAGCGCCGCTTTTTTACCAATTTCTGAACCAGTTAATTTGTAGGCTGCAACACATGATAAAGAATAAAGGAATCCCATATCATGGTGATCTACACATACTCTTTTTTCAATTCTATCTAAAAAGCTATCTACGTGCTTAAGTGCTAATTCTTTGAATTTTTCATCACCTGTAAGTTCGTAAGCTAACCAAATTTCTCCTGTGTAGAAGCCCTCTGTCCAATCTTCATTTTCTGTAGGTGCATAGAAATTCTCTTCACTATTACACGCCTTAAATTTATCTCCCAATTGCTCCATAGCCCCTTTTACTTGGCTAATACAATATTCAGATGCTACTTTTACTTCTTCTGCTGTTATTTCTGGGTAGTTATTTAACATTTCACGGTTCATTACTTCTTCCTCCTTATTATCTGTTACATAATTTTCTCAATATTAAGGGTACTCTATTTTCAGACTATTTGCCAATAATTTTTAAACTTTATTTGTTTTCACCTGAATTTTCCCCATCAATTTTTATGTATGATGAATAAATTGATTTGTTTTCCTCTTAAATATATATCACTTTTCCCTATAAATATATCTTTATTTTTTAAGACCATGTACATTTAAACATATTATTAACCCTACAGAATTTATTTTTATATAGACTGTAGACATTACTTTACTTTAGCCTTACTTTAAACCATCCACTTCTTAAGCAATCTTCTTTTTCTAAGATAATCCTTTGTACTTAAGTTAACTAAAAAAATACATCCTCTCATCAAAAACTGTGGTGTTTTATCCACTTTTGATAAAGGATGTATTTCTATATTATTTTCTTATTTGAATAGTAAAGGCTTTTCCTCTATTATCTGCTAAGTTAATTCTTAGTCTTACTGACTCTTCAAGTTCTAACACTTCTATTTCCTCTGACTGAGCTATAACTTCTTTTGCTTCACTATCCATTTCAATTTCTAAATAGCCTTCATTTGATTTGGTAGGATCACAAACAGTCATCTCAATAATCTTCGAAGTCTCTTCTACTATGATAGATGCTTTAGTGTTTACTTTTATGTTTTCTAGGTAGCTTATCTTATCTTGCCAGAAGTTTGCCATAATCATATTTCTGTATTTGATTGCTTGTACCTTCTCTGAATTCTCTAGGATTTTTATCTCATTAGATTCAGCATATCTCTTCATCTGATCTGGTGTTGCATTAGGTACTAATACATAAGCATACTTGCCACTTTTCGGCATCTTTCCATGATCTATAGCAAGTGTAATATAATTTTGCTCTTTTATATCTTTACTACAGTTATTATTTACTTCATGCCAGCTTGCTTTTCTTGTATATCTAGAGATTTCTATATGTTGTTTACCTGGGAAATAATATCCCATAGATGAGCCTCTTTTATTACCTTCCATATACATATAAGTTGTATATTTAGCTGATACTTCTTCTCTCTCAGGCATTAAGACACCATCTACTAAAACGATATTTGTTAAATCTTCTTTTGCTTTTCGTGTATCTACAATGGTTTCTATCGTACGGCTCTTTGTACTCTTAATATCTGCCCCAAGTGCCACGACTTCATTCTCTAACATAAAGTAAGATTTCTTCGCTTTTAAGTTCATATTCATACTATCTACGACTTGCCTAGTCTCTTCGTCTACACCTTGTTTATTCAGTTGCATACCAGCTATACCATATTCCTCTTTGAAACTCATGGTGCTTACCCAGTTCTCAGCCGTTTTAAAATAGCCTGCGCCATCAGCAAGTTTTTTCACATCTACTGTAGTCCCTGATAATTTATAAGGATTTACTGTTGCCCAGTAATCATGGTTATATTCTTTTTGATCGCCATTATAGATATAAGTCATACCATCTCCTGTATGGAAGCCTTTTCTATTTTCCCCATTCATATCTTCATAAGTTCTGATTCTTGAAGAATGCATACTTAAAGCAAATACAAACTTCTCTGTACGATGAATGGCTCTATCCATACTATTGTAACTAAAGTTACCTAATAGCTCTCCTCTAGATACAACACACTCATCAGCTAAAATTTCCTTAGCCATCTCTATCATATTGATATTGTTGTTCATCCCAATATAATCTCTTATTTTGTCCTCAGTAATCCAATATTTAATCATAGCTTTATATTGCTTTGCATACTCACTTGGAGCCGCCTTAACAAACCACATAATCGAATTGATAATAGCATGTCCATTACGGTTATCTTTCCAATCTTCTCTAGATGCCCCTCTACCATTCACACATTCCATACAGTTCCCTTTGTACATAATAGGTTGGAATGTCTTAAGAATCATCTGATAAATGTTATCGATCTGAGGGTCAACAACTTCCCATGCGCTTCCACTAAGTACATTTACAAGCTCTCCGATACCCCCTAATAGCACATTCCCATATGTCCCCGTATAGGGTACATCACCATGCTGAATAAATGACCAATCACTATAAAGGCCATCTCTTCTCTCACCCTGCTCCTCGGGATGTGGTCTAACCACCTTAAAGGTATCACTTAGAGAGTCTCTAGCCATAGTTAACTGCTCTTCGCTTCTCGTATTGATACCAAGTAACATAGCAACCTTCGCTGTATCAATACGGTTTCCACCTACTGATACTCTATTTCTTACCTTATCATTAAAAGTTCTAAGTCCAGAATGTCTCGGGTTAGGTTGGAAGAAATAAATGACATCACAATAAGTCTTTACATCCTCTTCTTCTAAATACTCCCCCATCAAACATAGAATATTTCCAAGTGTAATAGGCGTTCCAATCTCCCAGTTCCACCAATTCCCATAGTATGGGTCAAATGAAGTATTATAGGCCTTCGCATGTAAGAACTTAAGCCCACTACTTATTGCCTCTAGCATCATTTTATCCTGATAAAACTTGCTCCCCTCCATACAGAAAGCCTTCGCCATATCAAGTAAACGTCTATAGCAATCCGTTTGAGTCTGTGTTCCCTCAAAATCAGCCTTATCCTCCCAAAGATACGCTCTATCCTCTGACTTATTAAGTCTCTCTAGCCACTTGGTAGCTACCTTATTAGCACCCTCTATCACATGCCACACCTCTTGACCACAAGTTGCAACATCATACTTACCAATTAATATCTCTTGCCATTTATCTCTTAAAATCTTAAATTGATTCATTATCATTCTCCTTCTCTTGAGCTTCTTCCTTATTATATACACTTTTTTAGATATAAACCATTATACAGATACACCTTAATCATAGATTTTAACAGTTATCTGTCCTTTTGTATATGCCCTATGTTCTTTTCCCATCCTACTCTAACCTACAAAAAATGTCTAACAACTACCTCAGCAGTTATTAGACATTTCCCTATTATTCTTTTACCGCTCCAACCATTACCCCTTGTACAAAGTACTTCTGGATGAATGGATAAATAAGCATCATTGGTACTACCGCTATAATAATTGTTGCATAGATAAATGTATCTGCTGAGTATGTTGCTGTAATAGTAGAACCAGACTCAGTCATCGCATTATTCTCTACAATCCATGATTTTAACCATACGTTAAGAGGATATTGCTTCTCTTCTCTAATCAGAATCATTGACCAGAAGTAACCATTCCATCTTGATACTGCATAGAATAATCCGATAGTAGCCATCGCTGGTTTTGATAATGGAATAAATACTTTTGTAAGTACTTGCCAGTCAGAAGCACCATCAATAGTCGCTGCCTCTTCTAATGCACTTGGTACCCCTTCAAAGAAGTTCTTCATAAGGATAACATTAAATGTATTGATAGCTAAACCAAGGATAACCCCCCAGTAGTTTCTCATACCTAAGTCAATAAAGTTGAGGTACATAGGTATCATACCTGCACCAAACCACATTGTGAATGCTACTAAGAAAGTAAGTATTTTTCTTCCTTTAAAGTATCTTTTAGATAGTGGGTAAGCTCCACATATTGTGATACCCATACTAAGTATTGTTCCTAGTACTGTGTAATAAATACTATTTGCATAACCTGTCCATACTTCTGTTTTTACAACAAGTTCTTTATAGGCATCAAATGTTGTTGCAATCGGATATAAGTATACGCTTCCTTCTGCTACTGCTTTTCCAGAACTTATAGAAGCCACTAGTACATACCAAAATGGATATAAAGTTACGATAGCTATTACTGTAAGCAGTGTGTAAATCACTGCCATGTATATTTTGTCACTTTTACTTTGTATCATCATGTCACCCCTTTTCTACCAAACACTTGTTTCTGCGAATTTTTTACTTACTTTATTACTGATAAATACTAAAATGAATGCAATAATTGAATTTGTAAGTCCTACAGCTGTTGCAAAGTCATAACGTCCTTCGATCATACCTGATCTATATACGTATGTACTAATAACATCTCCTTTTGAGTATGTTGCTGGTTGGTATAGTAATAAGATTGCTTCATAAGATACTGACATAAGTTGACCAATTTTTAAGATAAGCATAACTACGATTGTTGGTCTAATAGATGGTAAGGTAACATTCGTTAATTGTTTCATTTTACCTGCTCCATCAATACTTGCTGCTTCATAAAGTTGTGGATCTACACCTGCTAATGCTGCGATATAAACTACCGCTCCAAATCCTACCCCTTTAAAGATATTCATTGCTGTAAATATACTTCTAAAGTATTCTGGTTTAATTAAGAAGTAAACTCTTTCCCCACCAAACATTTCTATAAAGTTATTTACAAGTCCAGATGGTGCTAAGAAGTTAGTTACAAGACCTGCGATAACAACGATTGAAATAAAGTGTGGTAAATATGTAATCGTTTGAACTGTCTTTTTGAATTTTACATTTTTAACTTCATTTAATAGTAAAGCTAATATGATAGGTGCTGGGAATCCAAATAGAAGATCATACGCACTAATCATAATTGTATTTCCAAAAGCTCTCCAGAAGAATTCATCTTTTAAGAATTCTGCGAAGTGTGCAAACCCTATCCATGGACTCTCAGTAATACCTGTTAAGATATCATACTCTTTAAATCCAATTTGTAGTCCATACATTGGTTTATACATAAACATAACATACCATAATATAAACGGTACTATTAAAAGATATAACATCCAATGATTTCTAACAGCTACTTTTAATTCTGCCAGATTTGTAACAAGCTTTTGTTTTAGGCTCTTTTTTGCCATTCCATTTGCTTTAGACATTTTTTCACTCCTTATCCAATATTAGTTTGTAAGCATTTTATGCTGCGTGGTGAATTATACTACTTTGTTCTTTTCCGTTCACCAGCTTCTAGTGAAATATTACTATATATATATTACCTAATCTATCCTTAATTTCACATCTATCTATAAAAATACATGCCTTTTATAGTTTTTCTTAGTTTTAGTACATAAATCATATAATATCAATATGTTTTTTCAATCTTTAGTTGTATACTTTCAACATTTATAGAACTCTATTTATTTTTATTTAGTTCTTATATTACAGTTATAGACTAACGTATACACTATTTATTTTTTTCTATTGATATATACTCATAGATAATGGTATTATAGGTTAGTATATTTTATAAGTAAGTTCTAAACATATATTTACAATTCCTCTAGCAACTTACAATTATTT
This sequence comes from Cellulosilyticaceae bacterium, assembly GCA_036655715.1. GTDB lineage: Bacteria > Bacillota > Clostridia > Lachnospirales > Cellulosilyticaceae > JAVVPO01. The sequence continues at coordinate 15,084 of JAVVPO010000054.1, forward strand.
CATACTAATCAGGGGGCATTATGTTAAATGTAAGTAAGTTTTATAAGCATATTTTTATCAACTTGTTATTTATCACTATATCTATCCTATCTATATTGTTTGCTATTTTTTTAGGCAATCAATATATGGCATCAAAAAATTCCTTAGAACAATCCTATCTTAGTCGTTCTAAAGAAATAACTACTTCATTAGATGACAAGCTAGCATCTGGGGTTAATCTTTTAAATCAAATTTCTATTAATGAGCTAACCACTACTTATGTAGGTCTTGATGCATTTGATCCTATTATCAATGTAGCTTTATATAAATTTCTTGGTAATTCTGTTAGCCTAGTCAATAATCTAGGACTTACTATTGGTGTCTATAATGAAGATATTGATACTGTCTTATCCAATCAGTCTTCTTCCTCTTTAGATTCTTTTTTACACAAGTTTAACTTAGAAGATAATCAAGATGTTCTTAAACTTATAAAAAACAATGAGGATTCCTCAGATTTTCTAAGTAACTCTCAAGTAGTCGTAACAAGCACAGATAATTCTAGATATCTTTCTTACATAGTTAGAAAAGATCATGTATCTCATGAACCTTTATTCTTTGTTATTTATTCTATCGATGATTTTACTAATAGTATCGTAAAAGATAACTCTATCACGGATTTTACCATTAACCTAGATACCAAAGAATACGATTCTGATATCATCACTTCTGATAATTCATTATCTATTCGTTCTACCATATTACCGATAAGATATACTATTACTTTTGAAAATACACACTCTATGGTTTTCTTAACCACTTTTATAAATGTAGTTATTCTTTTTATAGTCCTTATTATTGTTAGCTTATTTTTAATTTATAAATTTTCTAACAAGGTATATAGCCCTGTAAAGAATCTAGTTTCTTCCACAAGAGACTCTGATTATAATGATACAATCATTGATGAATTCGAGTATATTCGTTCACGTGTAGAGACCCTTAAGAATGCTATTCATGGTTATAACTTATCCGGCAAAGATATGCTTCTTAAGGAAGTTTTATATGGTATTAAGAAAGATACTATAACAGACTTACTTATTCATAATCAAATTAATCTTTTTAGCAAAAGCACTTACATGGTACTTATCATTGCTAAAAAAGTAAATAGCTTACATTTAGATACGTCAGCTGCAAAAACCTATATTGAACTTAGCTTGACAAGTGCATTTACTAACATCATAGAATACACTAACTATAAAATCATCAATCTTTCTTCTTCTTCTAATATTTTATTTATTAACGGCTTAGCTAGAAAAGAAATTAAAAACTTCTTTAATGATATTACTACTACACTAGATGAGTACCATATTATCATTACACACCCTGTAGAACCTATAGAAGTATCTACTAAGTTCTACGGTATCAATGAACTCATAAAAAATGATAAAATAGGTAATTCAAACCACATTATTCTAGAGGAAGAAATCATTATTCAAGCTCGTATTCCCTATGTCTATAGTGAATCTGACAAAAAACTTCTCGTCTACAATATTACAAGTGCAAATAAAGAGGATCTTCTTTCTTTGCTCCACAATATCTTAGAAGAAAATCTCTTTAATCGTGAATTAGCACCTCAGATATATCAAGAGTTCTTGGCTGCTCTTTGCTCTACCCTAGCAGTTGTTTGCCATCATTTCAAAGATACTAACGAGATCTTTACCTTACTTACAACTATTAAGGATAAAAAGGAGGTACAGACAGTCATCACCAACCTATTTCTTGAGTACTACAACTACATTAATAGCGATGATGCAAAAAAAGATATAAAATATAACTTCCTAGACTACATTCATAGCAACTACGACAAAGACATCTCCCTAGCCGATATGGCAAGTGAGTTCAGTCTAGCTGTCAATTATGTAGGTGTTCTCTTTAAAGAAAAAACAGGCTACAATTTTAAAGATTACTTAAATACCTACCGCATCAACGTCTCCAAGCAAATACTTCTAGAGACACCTAATATTAAAATCAAAGATTTGTCTACCTCTGTAGGTTTTATCAATACCAACACCTTCATACGTATCTTCAAAAAGTATGAAAACATATCCCCTGGTCAATATCAAAAATATGTATTAGATACCACTACAGAGTTATAACCTATCTACCCATTTAGAATATATCTTCTCAAAAAA
>JAVVPO010000055.1:0-4383 GCA_036655715.1 Cellulosilyticaceae bacterium
TTTTTTAAGAATTACTGTATACTTTTTATAGAATGAAACGTCATATAATTAGTAGATAAAATAAATCATTAATAAAAACAGAAAGAAGGATACATCAATGAACACATTATTAAATAAAATCAAAGAGTTACCACTTAATATAAAAATAGGAGAAGTACTAGTTGCTTTATCAATTATTGTATATAGCTTCATGATGATGGGCGGAGGCTCATTTACAACATTTTATGCAATGATAGGGGCAGTTATTATAGGTGTTGCTACAGCAGTGATGGCTGTATTAAAGAAAAAGTTTATTTTAGCTGTTATTAATTTAGCAGTCCCAGCAATGATATTCTTACATTTCTTAAGTGTTGCATAGAAAAAATATTTAATAGGTAGATAAATGGGTGTTGTGAAACGACTTATGCATACAATATATAGTCTGAAGGTTTAAAATTTTAAGACTATATATTATAATGAGAGTAGTGATGCAACATCCTTTTTTAATAGTATTGTTATAAAATAACTATACTGAGTATGATAAGTATTAAGAGAATATTTAAATGAAAAAGAGAGAGGAGACAGAGCATACGATGAGAAGTTATGATGAACAAATAGGCATAGATTTAATCAAATGGAAAAGAAAAATGCAAAAAAGACCTAATATCATTGAAAAATCATCAAAGGGTGTGCAAACAAAAATTAATGGGATGCTTCCTGAGAAGTATCATGAAATACTAACAGTAGCTATAAAAGGGATGACAGAGGCTGTACTACTAGGTTCTCAATATACAACTAAAATGCCACGAATCAATCTGTCGTTAGAACAAAGAGATGTATTGGTGATGGAATTAGTTAAGAAGTACAAGAGAATTGCTATGGTTGAAGGGGCTGGGACGGGTGCAGGTGGTATTATCTTAGGCCTTGCAGATTTTCCAATTCTCTTAAGTATCAAGATGAAACTACTTTATGAAATAGCAGCTATCTATGGATTTGATACAAGTAATTATAAAGAGAGAATTTATATACTAACTATATTTGAACTGGCATTCTCGGGCCAAGGGCATACTGGAGAAATTTTTGAGCGCCTAGATAAATGGGATACGTATAAGCAAACCTTATCACAAGACATAAGAACCTTTGATTGGAGAACTTTTCAACAAGAATATAGAGATTATCTAGACCTAGCTAAACTGATGCAGATGTTACCTGTAGTAGGGGCACCTATCGGTGCTTATGTGAACAGGAAATTAGTTGATAAATTGAGTAAGACTGCGATACAAGCTTACCATATGAGGTGGATATTAAAATAAGGGATATGAGGAGGAAAAAGGTGAAACGATGGAAATTAAGCACATTAATATTTTGCATAATACTGATACTACAAGGCAGTATCAGTATTATGGCGCAATCTGTAAAGAGTGAGGCAGTAACAAGGCAAACATTTATACAGTTAATGGGTACAATGGATAAAGCGAATGTATTAGAAGATGACTTGCAGATGAGACCACAAGATAAGATGACAAGAGAAGAAGCGGCTAGTATCATTGTACAGGTACTTGGTTATGAGGGTATAGCGAAAGGCTATGAAAAAAGTACAATGTTTACAGATGTACCTAGTAATAAGGGCGCAGTTCATATTATAGCAGAACTTGGGATTATGAATGGTGTTGGGGGCGGTCAGTTTAGCCCTAAAGGGAATATAACACAGCAGCAAGCTGAGACAATTATGAATAAGATAACAACTAAGCTAGATACACAGACAAAATGGTTAAATGGATTTTATGCACTGTCATCAAGTAGCCAAATGAATATGATTCCTAAGTTAGATGCCGTAAGTTTTGGCTGGGCACAAGTGCAGTATGATGAAGTAACAAAAGAAATAGGCGTAAATACTTCAAGTGCATACGGAAATGACTTTAGTATACCAGAAGAGTTTGATATACCGGTAGATTTAGCTAGTCATAATGGGGTAGAGACATATCTCATGGTGTATTTAGAAGATAAGGCTATCTATATGGATGAATCAGGAAAAAAGGTGATGCTATCAGAAGCATTATTAACGAGTGGGCCTATGATGAAAGCGGTTATAGATCAAATAGTTAGTTTATCTAGTGGCATGACAAATGCGGGTGTGACAAGAAGTTTTGATGGCGTAACCATCGACTTTGAAAACTTTTATAATTCAGCAACCAAAGAAGTCTATAATCAATTTTTGAGAGAATTAAATAGAGAATTAGATAAAGTTAATAAGAAATTAAATGTAGCAGTACATCCTAATACATATTTTAAAGGGTATGATTATAAAGGAATTGGAGAAGTAGCTGATAAAGTTATCTTAATGGCTCATGATTATGCCCCTAAAACACTCACACAGAGTGAACAAGAAAGAGGTGTGACAGTTACACCACAGACACCTGTTAATCAAATCTACGAGGCATTAAAGGCTATTACAGATCCTAAAACAGGGGTGCCAGACAAAGAAAAGATTGTATTACAAATATCATTTGCTAGCACACAATGGCAGATGAAAGATGGAAAAGTGCTTAATAATAAGCCTTATACACCTACATATGATAAAATTTATCAAAGATTAATCCATAAGGATACAGAGATTTTTTATGATAGAATCTATCAAAATCCATATGCTACTTACACACAAGATGGGATTAAGAATGTAATATGGTATGAGAATGAATCAAGCATACAAGCTAAAGTGGACTTAGCTAAGTTATTTGGTATTTATAATATATCTTTTTGGCGAATAGGAACAGTACCTAACTATCAAGATATAGCTGAGAAAAAAGTTGAATTAGATGTAAGTAGTTTACTCTTGTATGAAAGTTTGTTAGAATGAGAGCGAAACAACAAGAACGGTTATTAATTTGTAGATAGAAAGAAAGAGGTTAATAATGAAGAATGAGGATACGGGTCAGAGACTTGTAGACATAGTTTTTATATGTATGTATATCATTATAGGAGCTGTATGGTTTGCTTTTTATAGATTTCAGGGCCAGGCTATTTTCTTTAATAGTTTCTATGACTATGGGACATTAATTATTTTTCAGATTGTATCAGCTATAATGATTATTGGATATATTAGACTAACTAAAAGCTTACTAGTGATGGGGTTTCTAAGTGGCTGTGGCCTGTTAGCACTACCTGTGTTAATAGAAGGATGTAGGGGAGCCGCACATGTACTTATATTAGTAGAGAGCTTAACTTATACAAGGGTTATTGTACTACTCATTCATGTGACCATATATATTATTGTAGCTCTAGAGTTTTTTTATACTTATAAAAATAGAAATAAGAACCGTCTTATCTAACACTAGATAAGACGGTTCTTATTTTGATAAAAGAAATATAAAAATACGCTTGATTTTATATAAGGAGTTAAGTATAATGAATATAGATTGTATACAGTATACTGCATACTGTATTTGGAAAGTATTTAATTAATTATTAAACTAACTATTAATTAGGAGATGTTGTAGATGCAAGCTATGATTCCAGAGGTAGACAAATTAGATTTTACAAAATTTCTCACAGATAGCAGAAAAACAGTAAATTATAACAAAGAGACTTTTAATAAAGAAATAAGAGGATCAGTTATTAAAATTAAAGCTAATGATGAAGTAGTTTATCAAGTACATAAAGAGAAAAAAGTTCTTATTGTATTAAAAGCTATTTATATGACATTTCATAGAGATGAGTTCTGGGGAATTGCTAAACAAGCAGGTTTAGAAGAAATTCTTGCAGATAGAAATACTCTCATAAGAATATAAAAATAAGAAAGTGAGTTATCTGTACCAGAGATAACTCACTTTCTTATTTTTTAAAAAATGATTTAAATATAAAATTATAAATAATTCAGAAAAAACTTGATTATTTATTTATATACATATACGATAGAAGTATATAAATAAGGGAGGGATATAGAATGGAATCAAAAAAAGAAGAAAAGCTTTATATCGATACAACGGGGAATCTTTATAGAGGACCTAAGCCTCTAGGCGGAAAATTAAAAGTAAGTGATACACAGATATCTTTTGAATGGTATAAGCCAAACATTCCAGAGGGCAATGTTTACATAGCATTTAAGGATATTGCAGAAGTGAAGAAAGTTAACACTTACTTGTTTGTACCGAATGCAATGATTATTAAACTTAAGAGTGGCATAGAGTACAAATTTGTTCTTTCAGATAGAGAGAATATCTATAATGCCATTTCAAGTAGAGTGAAGTAAAAATATAAGGGGAATCATAGTCAGAAATAAGACTGTGATTCCCCTTATATTTTTATAAACTAACTAAGCTTGTACCGTTGCAGTTTCTGTATCTTCAGATGCATAATCGGGTGCAGCCTGGGATTCTGGCATTTCACTGATAGTTTCTGACTCAG
>JAVVPO010000055.1:4483-17046 GCA_036655715.1 Cellulosilyticaceae bacterium
TCAGCTTCTAGGTACTCCAGGTAATCTTCAATTTGGTTAATCATATGTTGAAGATTAGCATGTTTAAGCTCTGATAAGTGAGATTCCTTTTTCTCTAGACCGAGATAAAGATATTTTAGTGCAGATTTATACTTTTCACGTTCATTAAGAATAAGTGCATAGTAGTAATAAGGCTCTGGGAAAGTTGCATGTGTTTCAATAAGATTTTTATAAATCTTAGCAGCTTTTTTATGATAGCCTAAATAATAATAACTAGCAGCTAAATTATCGCTAATAAGATCACTTGCGCTAGAAAATTCATGAGCTTTAAGATTGAATTCAAGAGCTTTTTCATAATCTCTAGAGCAAAGAAGTAAGTAGCCTAGTGTCTCGTAGATTAATAAGCTTTCTTTTTGTGTAGCGATATTTTCAAAGATAGTTATAGCCTCTTGTAAATCTCCTTGTTTCCAAACACTAAGCGCACGAGTAGCGTCATAGTTAAATGTCTCATTCTGACTCATTTTCTCAGGATTAAGAGTAGCCAAAATACTGGCACATTTTTCAGAATCTCCAAAATGAATAAGACGATAAGCATATATGATTTTAACCATAGCTGGGCAGCTGTTAATCGCAATAGCCTTCTCGTAGAGTTCAAAACTTTTTGTAATATTATTTTTTGTATAAGCAGTATCAGCAGAAGAACTTATTAAAACTGCTCGCTTGTTATAAACTACGCAGCCAAAGAAAATTAAGAATACAAGAATACCTAAAATAAGATTTCCTAAGAAAAATGAACAAAATAGACACAAAAAGACTCCCAGTATAAGAAATAATGTAGATGGATTTAATTTTTTCATAATGTCCCCTTTAAAATATAGTTTTTGTATCAATAAAATATCAATTATGTAAATTGATTAAAAGTATATCATTCCTAAAGAATACAGTCAAATAAAACCATTAAAAAAGCTATTAGAATGATGATTCTAATAGCTTTTGAAAATTAACGTTTAGCTTGATCAAATGGTTCACCAGCAGCTTTTGGAGCTTGTGATGATTTTGAGAAGATCACTAACGCTATAAGTGTTACCACATAAGGGAACACTTTAAGAAGGACAGGTGGTATTGCTGCTAATTCTGGGATTACCTGAGAAACGTTGGATATAGTACTTGCAAATCCGAAGAATAGAGTTGCAGCAAGTATACCAACAGGTTTCCACTGACCAAAGATAAGAGCTGCTAAGGCTAAGAAACCAAATCCACTAACTGTACCATTAAATTCTTTTGAGAATGTTACAAGGTAGATAGCACCGCCAAGTCCAGCGAAAGCTCCTGAAATCATAACACCGATATATCTCATGAAAGATACATTAATACCTGCAGCGGCGGCGGCATGAGGATGCTCACCACAAGCTCTCAGTCTAAGACCGAAGGTAGTTTTGTAAAGTAAGAATGTACACGCGATCAAGATAGCAAGGACAAGCCAAGTTGTAATATAAGTATTCTTGAAGAATAATGCCCCAATTACAGGAATCTCGGCTAAGTTGAATGAACCTATCGCAACATCTTGTTTCATGAATCCAAGTGGAATACGGATATTACCGCTACCAGTAATATTTCTCGCTAAGAAGATAGTAAGAGAACCTGCCATCATATTGATAGCTGTACCACTAATAACTTGGTTTGCTTGTAAGTTAATACTTGCAAAGGCATGTAAAAGTGAGAAGACAGCGCCAGCTAACATAGCCACTAAAAGACCAATCCAAATAGAAGAAGAACTACCAGGATTTGTAGCTTGTAACTTTGTAATAGTGATAGCTGCTGCAAAGGAACCTACGATCATGAGGCCATCAAGACCGATGTTGACAATACCACTACGTTCACAATAAAGAGCACCAAGTGCTGTAATTAATAAAGGAATGGTAAAAGCTACGGCATAAGGAAAGATTTGAACAATGATATCCCACATAGTCTAGTTATCCCCCTTTCTATTTGCTGATTCAGTAACTGCTAATTTAGCAGATTTTTTACGTTTATAATTATCAAAGAATCTTTCAACAAGTACACTTGTTGCTGCAAAGTAAATAATTGTTGCAATGATTGTATCTGCAACTTCTGGTGGAATCTTTGTCATAGCATTCATGAAACCACGACCTGCATAAAGAAGTCCAAAGAATAAAGCAGATAGAAGTGCCCCAATAGGTGTATTAGCACCAAGTAAAGCAACAGCGATACCATCCATACCTTGAGTTGGAAGGACACCGATTTGGATACAGTTTGCATTACCTGCATAGTGAACAACGCCAGCAAGACCTGCAAGAGCTCCAGAAATCATCATAGCTAAGATGATGTTTTTATTTACAGAGATACCAGCATATTCAGCAGCATCACGGCTAAAACCAACTGATTTAAGTTCATAGCCTAAAGTTGTCTTATTAAGTATAAAGGCAACAATAATAACTGCAATAATAGCTACGAAGATACCTAAGTTAATAAATGATCCATTAAATAGATTAGATAACCAAGGTGCACGTAGTGTAGCGTTATCTGCAAGAAGTCTAGATTCTGTTTCTAGATTTCCCTTGAAGTAAGCTGGAATAGTATAGTATACAATCCAATAAGCAATCCAGTTCATCATAATCGTAGAAACTACTTCGTTTACATTGAACTTAGCTTTTAAAAGACCTGGGATGAAAGCGAATAATGCGCCTCCAAGCATACCTACTAAAAGCATAAGTGGTAATAAAAGGATACTTGGTAAGTCTACTGTAAGACCGACTGCACTCGCGCAGAAACCACCCATAAGCATTTGTCCAGCTGCACCAATATTAAATAGCCCTGTCCTAAAAGCAAAAGCGACAGCAAGACCTGTTAGGATAAGTGGTGTAGCAGTAGCGATAGTATTACCAATTCTTTCAATGTTTTTAATCCCACCTTGAATAAGGAAGCTAAAACCTTGAATAGGATTGTGACCAGTAGCTAGCATAAGAAGGGCACCAGCTATTAGACCAAAAAGCACAGCAATAAGAGAGACTATGGCTTTTCTATACTTCATTTTGAGTACCTCCTTTAACTCCGGCCATCATAAGACCTATTTCATTTTCATCTGTATGCTTAGCATCAACAACACCAATTAATTCACCGTTATTAACAACGGCTATACGATCAGATACATTAAGAATTTCATCTAGTTCAAGTGATACCAAAAGTACAGCTTTGCCTTGATCACGGTGATGAATAAGTCTTTGGTGAATATATTCAATAGAACCTACATCAAGACCACGAGTTGGTTGCACTGCAATAAGTAAATCAGGATCTAGCTCCATTTCACGACCGATGATAGCTTTTTGTTGATTACCGCCAGATAGAGTTCTTGCCATAGAACGACCGCCTTCACCAGAACGTACGTCAAAATCTTTAATGATTTTTTCAGAGTACTCATGGATAGCAGATTTATTTAGTAGACCACGCTTAGCGAAAGGTGGTTTGTTGTAGATTTCAAGAACCATATTATCTTCTAGTGTATAGTCAAGGATAAGACCACGTTTGTGTCTATCTTCTGGAATATGTGCTAGACCTTTATTAATACGTTCACGAATAGATAGTTTGGCAATATCATCGCCTTGGAGCGTGATGGTGCCGCTTTCACATTTTCTAAGACCAGTGATAGCTTCGACTAATTCATTTTGCCCATTGCCTTCAACTCCGGCAATACCTAAGATTTCACCAGATTTGATATCTAAAGAGAAATCTTTCAGGCCAAGGACCTTTTTGTTATTAAGAACATTAAGATTCTTAACTGTTAAGATAGGTTGACCAGGTGTACATGGTGATTTTTCGACTTTGAATGATACTGAGCGACCTACCATCATTTTTGCCATGTCAGCTTCGCTTGTTTCTTTGACATTTACAGTGCCTATGTATTTACCACGGCGAATAACTGTACAACGATCAGCAACAGCTTTGATTTCCTTAAGTTTATGAGTAATAACAATAATAGATTTACCCTCGCGAATAAGATTTCTCATGATTTGCATGAGGTCTTCAATCTCTTGAGGCGTAAGTACTGCTGTGGGCTCATCAAATATTAAGATATTAGCATGACGATAAAGCATTTTCATAATTTCAACTCTTTGTTGCATACCAACAGAAATATCTTCAATCTTTGCATAAGGGTCTACATTAAGACCATATTTATTAGAAAGTTCTTCAATTTTCTTTGCTGCTGATTTGATATCAACGGTTAAACCTTTTCTAGGTTCAATACCTAATATGATATTTTCAGTAGTTGTAAAGTTATGAACAAGTTTAAAGTGTTGATGTACCATCCCTATGCCAAGGTCATTGGCTACGTTAGGGCTTGTAATTTTCACTTCTTTACCATTCATCTGGATAGATCCTCTATCTGGTCTGTACATACCAAAGAGCATACCCATAAGAGTGGACTTGCCGGCGCCATTTTCACCAAGAAGAGCGTGAATCTCACCTTTTGCGAGGCGAAGAGTGATATCATCATTTGCTATGATACCAGGGAACTCTTTACGAATGTTGAGCATTTCAATAATGTATTCCATTATGAATTTTAACCTCCTTAAAATGTGGATAATATAATTTTAACATATTTAGGCCTAGATGGATAATAGAAATCATAAAAGACTTATTTACTTAGGACAATTTCATCTGATTGAAGTTTTACATAAATATCGTTTATAACGGCTAATGTTTCTTCACTTAAGTCACTTCATGATGTAATAATACTACCATGTATGATACAGGAAAAAGTGAACAAATTCAATATAAAAATACAGTGGAGTTTGCAGATAAATTATGGAAAATATACAAAAAACACTAGTTATTCTGAATATACACACAAATAAAAAGGCCTAGAAAAATTTCTAGGCCTTTTGTAAAAATGAATTATTTGAAAAGCTCACCGTTGTTTTCACCAGCTACAACGATTTCACCAGCTTTAAGTTTAGCAGTAACATCATTAACAACTTTCATTGTCTCTTCACTTAAGTTTGGATTTTCAGCAGGAATACCAACACTATCAGTTTGGATATCTAATGTTAATGTTTGCCCACCTTTGAATTCTCCGTTAAGTTCATCATTAATCATGTCGTATGCAGCTTTGTCAATTTTTTTAACTGCAGATGTAAGGATAACTGATTTGTCTCCGTACATACCATCAGCATATTGGTCAACGTCTACACCAACGATCCAAGCTTCTTGACCACTATTTGCTCTTTCTACGGCTTCAGTGATAGCACCAACACCAACACCACCAGCAGAACAGAAGATAGTTTTTACGCCTTTGTCAAACATTTGAGCAGCAATTTGTTGCCCAGCTGGAACGTTGTCGAATGAACCTTGGTAGATTACATTTTCTTCTTTAAGAACGATGCTTGTTCCTAAGTTTTCGTTAGCATAGTTAATGCCTTGTTGGAATCCCCAGTTGAATTTTTGTACTGGAGGAATTTCCATACCCCCGATGAATCCAACTTCACCTTCTTTTTGTTCTACAGCTGTAGCAATACCAGCTAAGAATCCAGACTCTTGTTCTGCGAAGAAGATTGCTACAGCGTTATCTGCAACTTTAGTTTCTCTTGCATCACCATCTTTACCATTGTTTGGAGCACCATCTATTAATACAAATTTTGCATCTTGGTATTTATCTTGTGCTTGGAAGATAGCTGTTTCAAATTTGAATCCTGGTGTTACGATGAATTTGTAACCAGCATCATAAAGATTAGTAATCTCTTTTAAGTAATCAGCTTCAGTTGTACCAGCTGGCTTAAGGTAGTTCTTTTCGATACCTAGCTCTTTTTCAGCATTTTCAATACCTTCCCAAGTACCTTGGTTAAATGATTTGTCATCGATTGTGCCTGCATCAGTAACCATACCAACCTTGAAGTCGACTTTTTCTGCAGGAGCTTCTGTTGTACCTTCAGCTTGAGTTCCGCTCTCTGGTGTTGGCTCAGTAGAACTGCTGCAACCAACAAGTGAAAGAGCTGCCATTGCACCACAAAGTACTAGAGCTAAAAATTTCTTTTTCATTTAATTCACCTCTGTTATGTATTTGGTAGAGAACATGAAAGTATTATCCATGCATTCTACTAGATTATCATACCTTAAATTATGTTTAAATTCAATAGATTATTCAGTAGAAAATTATATAAAAATTCTATAGAGATAGAGATGCTAGTCCAATTATAAACAAAAGAATAAGTAGATTAATAGAATAAGAGATAAGGCATAGAGTTGGAGTGTGAAATGGAGCGTTGAGAGTCTGTTAGAGACTAGCTAAAAGCCACATATACATGAAACTTAAAAAGTAAATAAGAAATAAAAAGAAAAAGTTGTAAAAAGAAGGAAAATAAAGTAGAAGAAATAAAAAGCAAGAATATAATAAAATAACAGATTAGAAGGGGAGTGGGAGAATGAGCTATTTATGTAGCTATCCATCATGGATTATCATACGAGATAAATTAATAGCAACTATCGGGCAAGACCCGTGTGTCATGATACATGAGTTACAAGAAATAGAATGTGACAAGTATTGTATAGGGGTTAGCGTAGAGGGAAGAGCAAAGGCGGAAGCTATCAGGAAAATGCTACCTAGGGAATATCATTATGGGAATGTGGTTGTTATAACCTGTGTCTATACAGGAAATAGAGAAGTAATGGGTTCTTATTGCCCTACAAATGCAAAAGAAATAGCAAATACCATTTGTATAGGACTACAGGGGAACTATTTATTTGAAGCAGTTGCATTGCCAAATGATTGTAGCTATGTATTTGCGAAGGTCTATGTGATTATTCTGGCTAAGTTTATTCGTTTGTGGGGACCTAGTGGGAGTGGTGCTTATGAAGAGGTTGCAGCTAATCTCTTTGCAGAAGTGCTTAAAACAAATTATGGGCATATTATTCATGTGAAGGTGGTATTTACTAATAGGTGTAGAAATGAGTTTGATCCTTGTGATATTTTTTGTAAGAATGAAAACTGTTGTAGGTAAAGAGGATAATTAGGAGTAGTAGCCATAGGACTGCTATATTTTTATGACAAGATATGGTAATATATCTATTAGAAAAAGAGGTAAAGGAGAACAGGGTATGGATATTGTAAAAGTACTACAAGAAGAATTAGGGATTAAGAAACATCAGGTAGAAAATACTATTAAATTAATAGAAGAAGGAAATACGATTCCATTTATTGCGCGTTATAGAAAGGAACTTACTGGAGAACTAAATGATGAGGTGCTTCGTAAGTTCCATGAGAGATTTACGTATTTACAAAATCTAGAGGCGAGAAAAGAACAAGTTATTCGCCTGATAGAAGAGCAAGGCAAGTTAACTGAAGAGCTCAGAAATCAGGTTATAAAGGCAAGCACATCAACAGAGGTAGAAGACCTTTACCTGCCTTATAAGATAAAGAAGAGAACAAGGGCAACCATTGCTAAAGAAAAGGGATTAGAGCCTTTAGCTCAGACTATCTTAGCACAAGTAGAGAAAAATATAGAGCAGGTAGCTAGTACGTATGTAAGTGAAGAAAAAGGAGTAGGTTCAGCAAAGGAAGCTTTAGCTGGAGCCCAAGATATCTTGGCTGAGATGATATCTGATAATGCAACCTATAGGGGATATATCCGTAAGGTGACTTTTGAAGAAGGTATGCTAACGACTAAGGTGAAGGACTCAGCTAAGGATGAAAAAGATGTTTTTGCTATGTACTATGAGTATAGTGAAAAAGTAAAACCTATTCCAGGGCATCGTGTGTTGGCTATTAACAGAGGGGAAAATGAAAAGATTATTACAACTAAAATAGAAGCACCAGTTGATCAAGTGATAGCTTACTTACAAAGACAAATACTAAAGGCTAATAGTACAACTGAAGGTATTTTGATAGAGACTATAGCAGATAGCTATAAACGCCTTATTTCACCAGCTATTGAAAGAGATATTCGTAATGAACTAAGTGAAAGAGCAGAAGAAGGCGCATTAGATGTTTTCAAGAAGAACTTATATCAATTACTCATGGGGGCACCTATTAAGGGTCACAATGTTATGGGGGTAGATCCTGCTTTCCGCACAGGATGCAAGATTGCGGTTGTAGATGCGACAGGTAAAAAGTTAGATAAGACTGTTGTATTCCCAACACCACCACAAAATAAGGTAGAACCTGCCAAAGCAGAACTTAAAGCACTTATTGAAAAATACAATGTTGATTTACTTTCTATAGGAAATGGAACAGCATCACGCGAAACAGAAAAAGTAGTAGCTGAGATGCTTAAAGAAATAGATAGAAAAGTGCATTATGTTATTGTTAATGAAGCGGGAGCTTCTGTATACTCTGCATCTAAGCTTGCTACAGAAGAATTCCCCAATGATGATGTAGGAGTAAGAAGTGCAGTATCTATTGCAAGACGCTTACAAGATCCACTAGCTGAACTTGTAAAGATAGACCCTAAATCTATAGGAGTTGGACAATATCAACATGATATGAACCAAAAACGTTTAGAAGAGACTCTTGGCGGAGTTGTAGAAGGTGCGGTAAATGAGGTTGGTGTAGATATCAATACGGCATCCGCATCACTATTACAGTATGTAGCAGGTATCAAAAAGAGTGTATCTACCAATATCATTGCCCATAGAGAAGAAAATGGTAAATTTATCAGTAGAGCATCCATTAAAAAAGTAAAGGGACTAGGTCCAAAGGTATTTGAGCAATGTGCAGGGTTCCTTCGTATTACAGATGGGAAGAATTTCTTAGATGCGACAGGAGTGCATCCAGAGTCTTATGACACGGCACTTAGATTATTAGAAGAGTTAGGGTATACAAAAGAAGAGCTTAAAGCTAGTAGAAACTTCATGGGTATTAGCCAAAAGGTTGGTGATGTGGGGATATTAGCAAATAAGTTAGAAGTGGGTATACCAACATTAGAAGATATTATTAAAGAACTTGAAAAACCAGGACGTGACCCACGTGAGGATATGCCACAACCTATTCTTCATAGTGAAATACTAGAACTTGATGATCTGAAAGAAGGCATGAAACTAAAAGGAACCGTTAGAAATATCGTAGACTTTGGTGCATTCGTAGATATAGGCGTACATCAAGATGGGTTGGTGCACCTATCACAAATGAGTACAAAGTTCATTAAGCATCCACTAGAAGTAGTGAAAGTTGGCGATATTGTAGAGGTAAGAGTGATGAGTGTTAATGTGCAAAATAAGAAAATTAGCTTATCTATGAAACAATAATACTTGAATTATATTTTGTAATGTAATATAATAATTATGAAAATAAAATTGAATAAAAAAGTAATTCAATTCTTCGGGGCAGGGTGAAATTCCCGACCGGCGGTATAGTCCGCGAGTGTACTTAGGTATGCTGACTTGGTGAGATTCCAAGACCGACAGTAAAGTCTGGATGGTAGAAGAGTTGCGCTTGCAGGAAAGGCGCGGGATAACAGGTCTCGTGATCAGTCTATGCATAGTGCTATATTTAGCATATACAGCAACCCTAAAGAATGATATTTGGGTTGCTTTTTTATTGCTAAAAACCAGGAGGAATCACACTATGCAAGATCAAAACAAACTTTTTTCAACACAAAATCTTATTAAGATGGGACTTTTAAGTGCTATAGCTGTAGTGCTTATGCAGTATGGGGCTATCAAACTACCGATGTTATTTCCAAGTTTTTTGGAGATAGATTTTAGTGAAGTACCGGCTATTATAGCCATACTTACTATCAATCCAATGGCAGGGCTAGTTGTAATAGTGATAAAGAATTTGCTCAAACTTCTCATGTTTGGTAGTAGCACAGGTGGAAGTGGAGAGCTTGCCAATATGGTTGTTTCAATAGGCTATATCTTGCCACTTATGTGGTATGTAAAAAAAGGTAGGGATTTAAAGACTGTAACAAAAGGAATTATGTGGGGCATATTAGGGATCGCTGTAGCAGGTGCATTAATCAATTATTTTGTAACACTTCCTATTTATGCAAACCTCTTTATGCCAATGGAAACAATTATAGAGATGGGGCATGCTATCTTCCCAGCTATCAATAGTAAATTAACTTTTGTTCTTTACTCCATTGTACCATTTAATATATTTAAAGGCGTATTAGTTGCAATAGCTAGTGTAGCTTTCATCAAAGCGATCTATCCAATGCTTAAATATTTGGCTCCTAAAAGGGCATAAGATAAAGAGGAGATGTCTCAAAATACGAGACATCTCCTCTTTTAAGTTGATAGGATTAAGTAGAAGGGGTAGGAACAACCATAAAGTATGCTTGTGGATAGTGACAGTTTGGACAAACCATAGGTGCCTCAGGGCCAGTATGGACATGACCACAGTGAATACATTTGTAATAAACTTCATTTTCTTTTTTAAATAAAGTACTACTAGCTAATTCATCAGCAAATTTTGTGAAACGCGTTTCATGTTCGCCTTCGATCTCACCAATCATCTTGAAATGATAAGAGATTTCTTTGAAACCTTCAGCCGCAGCTATCTCTGCAAAGTGAGGATAAACATTAGTATGCTCATCATGCTCACCAGCAGCAGCCCCCAATAGGTTATCACGTGTTGCACCGATTTCTACAGGGTATTCCCCGTTTACAGGAACAGAAGCCTGACCTAAACCATTATAAAGAAAATCAAAGAAGATTTTAGCATGAGCAAGTTCGTTGTTAGCAGTTTCTTTGAAAACATTTTCTAACTGCTTATAGCCTTCTTCTAAAGCAATAGCCGCAAAAAGATCATAACGTGTACGCGCTTGGGATTCCCCAGCAAAACTGCGCATGAGATTAAGACAGGTTTCACTGCCTTTTAAAATAGTCATAGTTTATTACTCCCTTCAAGTCGTTAATCAAATTATCTGCAAAACACAAGAGAATTATGTATAAATTTTTTGGAAAAAATCATACTCCAAGAAGTGAAAGAAAGATAGAGTAAAAAAAATTTGCAAGTTTAAGATAAGCATATTAAAATAAACTTTATGATTAGATGATTGAAAGGACGGATAAAATGAACTTTGAGAGTTTTACAGAGCAAGAAACTTTTGATATAGCCTATAAAATAGCAAATAAGGCAAAGACCGGAGATATTTACTGCTTAATAGGAGACTTAGGAGTAGGAAAGACGATTTTTTCTAAAGGATTTGCAAAAGGACTAGGTATTGAAGAGCATATTACAAGCCCCACTTTTACGATTGTACAAGAATACGCTGGGAAGATGCCTCTTTATCACTTTGATATCTACCGTATAGAAGATATAGAGGAATTAGAATTAATCGGATATGAGGATTATTTCTTTGGTAATGGGGTATGTCTTGTTGAGTGGGCAAACAATGTAGAAGAAGCTATACCGAAGGAAGCTAAATGGATTTATATAGATAAAGATTTAGAAAAAGGATTCGACTATAGAAAAATAACAATAAAGTAGGTGGAGAAATGAAAATTATAGCAATAGATGCATCAGGAATGGCAGGTAGTGTAGCTTATATGAAGGATGCTCAATTAGTAGGTGAATATTATATTTGTCATAAGCTGACACATTCAGAGACTATTATGCCAATGCTGGAAGACTTGAAAAAGTTAGTTGATATTAATCTAGAAGAAGTAGATGCTATTGCGGTGACAAGTGGTCCAGGCTCATTTACAGGACTTAGAATAGGTGTTGCCACAGCTAAGGCTATGGCACTTGCTTTAGATATACCTATAATAGGTATACCGACTTTAGATGTTATGGCACATAACATAGCTTATACAGATAGCTTGATTTGTCCAATTATGGATGCTAGAAGAAATCAGGTTTACACAAGTATTTATAAATGGAATGAAGAAACATTAGAGCGTATTAATGACCATGAGGCCATAGATATGGGAGAACTTTTAGCTAAGTTTGAGCAGCTAGAAGGAAATGTTATCTTTGTAGGAGATGGCATAGATGTATTTAGAGGGCAGATTATTGAGTGTTTAGGCAAGAGAGCAAAATTCGCTCCAAGTTTCCTCAAAATGCAACGTGCAAGTGCACTAGGACATATTGCTTGTAGGGCATATGAAGAAGGCAATGTAGAAGATGCAGACTTATTTGCACCTATTTATCTTAGAAAATCTCAAGCTGAAAGAGAGTTAGAGGAGAGAGAAGCACGTGAAAATTAGAATAGCAACTCATGAAGATATAGAAGGGATATATGCTATTGAAGAGAATTCATTTAGTAAGCCTTGGTCATTAGAATCTATGAGTAATGACCTGAAAAATCCCATAGCTACATACATTATTGCCGAAGAAGATAATTGTGTCATAGGTTATGTAGGGGTATGGAATGTGATGAGCGAAGGGCAGATAACCAATGTAGCTGTAGCTTCAGCCTATAGAGAAAAAGGAGTAGGCTCTAAACTGATAGAAGGTTTACTTGAATATGCAAAGGAGAATCAATTAGTTCTTTTATTACTAGAAGTTAGAAGTAGTAATAGTGCAGCTCAAAAGCTATATAGTAAATTTGGATTTGGGCAATTGGCTGTTAGAAAAGGTTATTATAGCCATCCAAAAGAAGATGCACTGATTATGGGGCTAAAGTTAA
>JAVVPO010000056.1:0-3830 GCA_036655715.1 Cellulosilyticaceae bacterium
TAGAAGGACAAACTTGTTTTACGGAAGTATTAGCACATAATGGCTATACTTGTGGACTGAGTGGTAAATGGCATATGGGTAATAGTGGTAAGGCTCAAGCTGGATTTAGTTACTGGAAGAGTATTGCTATGGGTGGTGATAATTATTACTATCCAACGGTTTTACAAAATGATGAGTTTGTTATGCTAAGGGAAAAATACCTTACAGAGTATATTACAGAAAATGCTATTGATTTTATAGAGCAAACAAAAGGGGATGAGAAGCCGTTCTATTTAAGTGTGCATTATACAGCACCTCACTCTCCTTGGGGTAAAGATCAGCATCCAGCTGAGGCTTATCAGATATATGAAGACTGTCCCTTTGAATCAGTGCCTAACGAGCCAGCTCATGAATGGAGCATTTATAAATCACAGACCAAAGAACAAGCAGCTAAGGCGAGAATAGAAAATTTAAAAGGATACTATGCAGCAGTTACAGCCATGGATAAAGGGGTAGGAGAATTACTGGATTATCTAGAAGAAAACAATCTAATAGAAGATACTCTTATTATCTTTACAAGTGATAATGGTATGAGTATGGGACATCATGGTATATTTGGTAAAGGAAATGGAACGTTCCCACTTAATATGTATGATACAGCAGTAAAAGTACCTGCTATTATAAGCTATCCTAAAGCCGTGAAAAAAGGTGAGATAAATGAAGAACTTCTAAGCCACTATGATATTATGCCAACACTACTTGAGTATTTAGAACTTGAAAACAATATAGATACTAGTACATTACCAGGTCAAAGCTTTGCACCTCTTTTGGAAGGAAAGGGGTTAGAACGTGATACTAGTGTGATTATCTTTGATGAGTATGGTCCAACCCGTATGATTCGTACAAAGGAGTGGAAGTACATCCACCGTTATCCATATGGGCCACATGAACTGTATCATTTAGTTGAGGATCCAGATGAAAAAATTAATCTAATAGATGAAGAAAAATGTAGTGTCATTACAAAAGAGTTAAGAGGGAAATTAAGTACTTGGTTTAATAAGTATGTGGATCCTTTGGTAGATGGTAAAGGTGAAGCTGTTAAGGGGTATGGTCAAACAGGAAAAGGTGAATATAAATAAAAATAAGATAAAATAGCATAGCTAATGATTCAAAGTGTATCGGAGAGATACTTAGAATCACCGACTATGCTATTTTTTGTTTATAAAGACTCAAGATCCACTAACTCATCAATAATAGCTACTAGCTTCTTAAGAGATGGCTTGCTAATTTGAGCCTCTGCACCAACTTGTAGGCCTTTGTGATATAAATCATCAGTAATCATAGAAGAGAAGATGATGACTGGAAGTGTATTTAAGATAGGATCTTCTTTAACTTTTCTAGTTAATGTATAACCATCTATGACTGGCATTTCAATATCAGTAATCAGTAAGCGTATGGTTTGATCAAAGTTAGCGCCATGTGCTGTCTTAGTTTCTAATAAGTACTCATAAGCTAAACCGCCATTGTTGAAAAATAGAAACTAGAACAATAAAAAAAGGTTTATTTACAAAAACTAAATTTTGTGATAATATACTTAATAGGTTGAAAATACCTACTCTATGGATTAAGAAGATTGATAGAGCACAAGAATTGTGGCAAATAAGATACAAACAAAAAAGACAATCATGGGTTTGATTTAGTTTGACTAATTAAGCCGTGTTCATATGGAAACTTACTTAAATCATGAAGATTTATTCTCTTTCTAGAAGGAAGGGCATTAATGTTCATGATTTTTTTGTGCCCAAAATGAAGGTATGATAAGAGCTTTCAAGGAGGAAACACTTTTGAAGAAACACTATAAAAAAATATTGCAGTATGGGTTAGTGCTTTTTGTGCTATCGAGTGTAGTATTCTATATGGCACGGTTAGCTCCTGGGGATCCTCTTAAATCCTATTATGGTGAGAGTGTAGAACGAATGGGAGCCAAGGAGAAAGAGGTAGCTATAGCGAAGCTAGGACTAGATGAACCTATCTATGTGCAGTATGGCATATGGTTTTCCAATGCTTTAAAAGGAGACTTTGGTATATCTTTTAAGTATAAGCAAGATGTAACGGAGGTTATAGGTAATGTCTATCAGAATACAGTTATACTGGGAGGGATATCGTATGTTCTGACGTTTGTCCTAGCTTTGCTGGTAGGCGTGTTTTGCGCTATGCATGAAGATAAGCTGATTGATAAAGTGATTTGCAAGATAGGAACGATTACTAATTGTATTCCTTCTTTTTGGATAGCACTGGTACTCATTTTAATCTTTAGTATTAACTTAGGTGTACTGCCTTCTAGTGGTGCTTATGCGCTAGGCAAAGGAAATGAGCTAGGAAGTAGAATAACGCATCTTATATTGCCGGTAGTTGTCTTGGTGCTCAGTCATTTATGGTATTACGCTTATATGGTAAGGAATAAAATGTTGGAGGAAATGAAGCAAGACTATGTCCTTTTGTGTAAGGTGAAGGGGCTTAGTAATAGGAAGATTATCTGGAGGCATTGTCTAAGAAATATTATGCCTGCCTATATAAGCCTGATGGCTATTTCTGTTTCGCATATATTAGGCGGAACGTATGTAGTGGAGAAAGTGTTTTCTTATCCAGGACTTGGCAGCTTGTGTTTTGAAAGTGCTAAGTATCATGACTATAACATGCTACTTGTCTTGTGTTTGATAACGGGCGGATTGGTAGTCCTTGCCAATATAGTAGCAGAGGTTATAAGTGATAAAATTGACCCAAGAATGAAGCATGATAGGAGGGATGAGGAGTGGGCTTACAACCAAGAGACTTTGAAGTAGTAGGAGCAAATTATTTGCCAGCAGAGACTAAGAGGAAAGTTGTTAAAAAAAGCTTAATCCAGTTTGTTAGGGAGAAACCTTATATTTCAGTTGTAATCCTCCTCATCATTATACTTGGATGTCTATTTGCAGAAGTTGTGATGACATATGATCCGACTTATATGGATTTGGCGCACGTCAATACATCGCCTAATGAGACTTTTTACTTTGGTACAGATGCTATGGGAAGAGATATCTTCTCCATGATTTGGTATGGGGGTCGGATATCGTTATTGATTGGGATACTAGCAACGGTTATCTCTACAGGTATTGCTGTATTGTATGGCAGTATCAGCGGAGTAGCTTCAGAGAGAATAGATAGCTTGATGATGCGAATGAGTGAGATGATCTTGAGTATCCCCTCTATTTTAATCATTATATTTATGCAAGCGATGATAGGAGAATCAAATCCTGTCTCTATAGCTATCGTGATTGGACTCACTAGCTGGATGAATATTGCTAAGGTAGTAAGAAGTGAAGTAAGGCAGATTAGAAACAGTGAACATATTTTGGCTGCTAGGTATATGGGGGGAGGTTTCTTCTATATTATGAAGCGGCATATGTTGCCTTATTTTGTACCCTCTATTATGTTTATGGTAGTCACAAATATTGGTACGGCTATAGGGACAGAGTCCACACTAAGTTTCTTGGGCATAGGACTTCCTTTAGAGATTATCTCATGGGGAAGTATGCTTTCGCAGGCGGATAGGGCGTTACTATCAAATGATTGGTGGATTATTTTGATACCAGGTATTTTCTTAGTGGTCACATTGGTTTGCATCACAGATATAGGAAACTATATACGTAAGCGTAATGATAAGAGAAGTAGTTATTTATAAATCAAACTAAAATAAACATAAAAGGGAGAATAACAATGAAGAAATTTAAAAAAATATTAGTTCTAGGATTATCACTGATGATGGCATTAACAACAGGGTGCGCAGCTACTGAGCCAACAAGTGTGGATGC
>JAVVPO010000056.1:3930-14030 GCA_036655715.1 Cellulosilyticaceae bacterium
GGTATTTGTATACGGAAGTGGCGACTATACAAGCATCAACCCCGCCATATATGAGCATGGAGAAATCAATTCATTGATTTTCTCAGGGATTACAGCACATGATGAAAACAACAAGGTTGTTCCAGGGTTAGCTAAAGAATGGGAATTTGATGGAGCGACTAATACTTATACATTCCATTTAAGAGAAGGTGTAAAGTGGCATGATGGAGAGGCTTTTACGGCGGAGGATGTGAAGTTTACATTAGAGACTATTATGAATCCGGATAATGCTTCAGAGATAGCTTCTAACTATGAAGATATTACAGCCATTGAAGTAGTAGATAGTGGCACTATCAAGATTACTTTGAAAGCACCTAATGTAGCCATGCTAGATTACTTAACTATCGGTATTCTTCCAAAGCATCTGCTAGAAGGTAAAGACATTGCGACAGATTCATTTAACCAAAATCCTATTGGTACAGGTCCATTCAAATTAGAATCATGGGATATGGGGCAAAGCATTACACTTGTGAAAAATGCGGATTACTACTTAAAAGAGCCGGGAATGGATAAAGTTATCTTCAAAATCGTTGTAGATACAAAAGCTAGAGCAATGCAGCTCAAATCAGGTGAGCTAGATATGGCTCAGATTACGCCGCAAGATGCAGTGCAGTTTGCAGATAGTACAGAGTATACTGTGTATCCCATGAAGACTGCGGACTATAGAGGGATATTATATAACTTCAATCACCCACTCTTTAAAGAAAATCCAGAACTACCCAATGCCCTTAGTTATGGGATAGATAGACAAGCGATTATCGATAGTGTACTGCTAGGTCAAGGACAGATTGCTTATTCACCACTACAAGCAGGTCCTTACAATAATCCTGAAATTGAGAAGTTCGCCTACAACCCAGCAAAAGCAAAAGAAGAGTTAGAGAAAGCTGGTTGGACACTAGGCAGTGACAGTGTATACGAAAAAAATGGCACAAAGTTAGCATTCACTATTAACTGTGGTGAAGGAGACCAAGTAAGAATAGATATGGCAAATATCTGCGCGCAACAATTTAAAGAGATAGGTGTCGATGTAAAAGTAGCTGTTAATGCACAAACAGACTGGGCAGGTCAAGAAGCTTACCTTATTGGATGGGGAAGTCCATTTGACCCAGATGATCATACATACAAAGTATTTGGTACAGACAAAGGCTCTAACTTCAGCGCCTACTCTAATGTTGGGGTAGATGAACTGTTACAAAAAGCAAGAGAAACAGATGTAGATGCGGATAGAATGACATATTATCAAGCGTTCCAAGAAGAGATGACAAAGGCAATGCCTTACACTTTCATAGCCTATGTAGATGCTATCTATGTAGCCAAAAATGATATCAAAGGGATGACACCTGAAACAGCTTTAGGACACCACGGCGTAGGTATCTTCTGGAATATAGCAGACTGGACTAGAGAATAGAGAAATCCTATGAATAGCATAAAACCTTTGTTAGAGGTCAAGAACTTAGTCGTAAATTTTGAAACAGAATATGGTAAGGTACAAGCTGTGAGAGATGTCTCTTTGACTCTAGAAAAAGGAGAGACATTAGCTATAGTTGGGGAGTCTGGCTGCGGCAAATCAGTGCTTTGCAAAAGTATGCTAAGAATCCTCACAAAAACAGGAGTGATTGCAAGTGGCGAAGTTTATCTAGAAGGGAAAGACCTGGCTAAGTTATCTCAAAAAGAGATGGATAAGATACGAGGAAAAGACATCTCCATGATCTTTCAAGACCCTATGACCTCACTTAATCCTACACTTTCTATAGGTAAGCAGATTATGGAAGCTGTGCTTATTCATCAGAAGATGAGTAAGCGTGAGGCCAAAGAAAGAACGATTAAGCTCATGGCACTAGTGGGAATTACTGACGCGGAAAAAAGATTCCATCAGTATCCACATCATTTCTCAGGGGGGATGAGGCAAAGAAGCGTCATAGCTATAGCACTAGCTTGTAGCCCCAAAGTGCTCATTGCAGATGAACCTACAACAGCGCTAGATGTAACCATTCAGGCGGAAATTCTAGAACTACTTAAAACCCTGCAAAAAACCTTGGGGATGGCTATGTTATTTATTACCCATGATTTTGGAGTTGTTGCTAAAGTAGCTCAGAGAGTAGCCATCATGTATGCTGGCAAAATTGTAGAAATTGGCACAGTAAGAGAGATCTTTGAGGATGCAAGACACCCTTATGCCAAGAGTTTGATGTCTGCCTTGCCTAGAATGGATGAGCAAGTAGACTACCTCAGATGTATTCCTGGATTACCTCCTGATTTAGTACATCCTCCAAAAGGAGATGCTTTTGCAAGTAGGAATAGGCAGGCCCTTCGAATAGATTATAGGGAGGAGCCTCCAATGTTTAGGGTGAGTGATACACATAGTGCGGCAACGTGGTTATTGCACCCTGATGCTCCAAACATTCTGGGAGATTTGGAAAGTGTGGGTGATACTGATGAAAACAGATAAACTATTAGAAGTAAAAGGTTTAAAGCAATACTTTAAATTAGATAAACAAACGGTTATAAAGGCTGTAGATGATATATCTTTTGATATGTATAAAGGTGAGATAGTAAGCTTGGTAGGCGAGTCAGGATGCGGTAAGTCTACTATGGGAAGAAGCATCGTAGGGATGTATGAGCCGACAGAGGGCGAAATCATCTATAAGGGAAAGTGTATTTCAGATAAGAAGATTTACCGAAAAATAAAAAAAGAAATCTGCAAAAGTATGCAGATTATTTTCCAAGATCCAGCAGCAGCGCTTAATTCACGTATGACTATAGGAGACATCATTGCTGAACCTCTAAAGATTCAGGCGGTGTGTAAAAACCGCGCAGAACGGATAGCTAAAGTAGAGGAACTGCTTGAGTTAGTAGGCCTAGACAAAAGCTATAGAGAGAGGTATCCTAGCGATTTTTCAGGGGGACAAAAGCAACGGGTTGCTATTGCTAGAGCTCTTGCGCTAGGACCAGAACTTATTATTGCGGATGAACCCATTGCTTCTTTGGATGTATCCATACAGGCACAGATTGTTAACTTATTTAAAAAGCTTCAAAAAGAAAAAGGCCTTGCATGCCTTTTTATTTCCCACGATTTAGCAATGGCTGGGCATATAAGTGATAGGATTGGTGTGATGTACCGAGGGAAACTTGTAGAGCTTGGGACGCCGCAGACTATTTTGGAAAGTCCAGTACATCCTTATACTAAGTCGCTTATTTCATCCATTTTGGTGACAGATCCAAGTTGTAACCATAGACATCACAGGTATGAGCCAGATAGACATGATTATACTGTAGAATCACCAAGCTGGGTAGAGATAGAGGCGGGGCATTTTGTCTATGCGTCGCCATCAGAAGTACAATAATCTGTAGCTACTTTTTGAGTAAGTGCATGTTTTATAAAGCATATAAGGAAGAGTTGTAGAATATAAAATACTAGAGGGAACTCTGTTTAGAGGCAATATAAATTTTGTGTAGTAGAAAGTAAGGAGGACGTTTATGTGGGAACTGATTCAAGAGAGCTTGGCTATTCCAGAGGATATGATGAGCAATATTCTTTATAGTATCATAGCACTTATACTTATTATGATTTTAAGAGTATATACTAAAAAACTCATTGCTAAGATGTGTGATGAAGCGACTAAGCATTTTAGATTAAGGAAAGTATGCAATGCTTTTTATGGTTTAAGCTATATATTGTTACTGATTGTAATATGGCAAGGGTCTTCGGCTTATATGGTGACTTTTCTAGGGGTATTTACAGCGGGCCTAACTATTGCGATTAAGGATGTGCTTGTAAATATAGTAAGTGGTATCTATATTTTGGTGGCAAAGCCTTTTAAAGTAGGAGACCGTATAGAGATTAATGCCCAGGCTGGGGATGTTATTGATTTAGGCGTTTTTGAATTTACGATGCTAGAGGTAGGTAACAGGATACTAGGAGAGCAAAGTACAGGTCGTATTTTGCATATACCCAATATGATGATTTTTAGCATGGTTGTAGCGAATTATGAAAAAGGATTTAAGTACATATGGAATGAGAGTAGCATTACGCTTAGTTTAGACAGTGATTGGGAACTGGCAAAGGAACTTTTTTATCATATTATTAATGAACATACCTTGCTATATATAGAGGATGCTAAGAATCAAATAGATACGGCGGGTAAGGAGTATTTGATATGCTACAATAATCTTACACCTATTATTTATACAGAGATTAAGGGTAATGGGATAGTGCTTACTATTAGGTACTTATGTGAGCCAAGAAAGATAAGAACCACGGAGCATTTGATTTGGGAGGATATATTAAGGGTGGTTAAGGGACGTGAGGAGATCAAAATCCTTTAGTTAATCCATACTTTAGTACCGCTAACCATATTGTTGTAGAACCATTCACTGTTTTCTACAGAGAATCTAATGCAACCTTCAGACGCCTTAGTGCCAAGGACACCTTTTTTTTCTAATAAGTAAGATCCCGTCTTGTCAAAAATGATAGAGTGATAGAGATAAGTGGTGCCTATGAAACCAAAGGCATTTTTGCACCTATACCCTTTTTCAACACCGAAGTAAGGAACTTTTCTTGTAAGCTGAAATTCTCCTTTTGGGGTAGGGGTGTGATCTCTGCCTGTAGAGCAAACAAAGTGTTTGATAAGTTGCCAATTACCTTGGCTGCCTTCAAAAATATAAGTTTTTTGGCTAGCAATATTAGTCCAAACGAGATAAGGCGTAGTGCTATGTAGATTTTTGGCATTAACCGTATCTTCTGCCCAAATAACTGAAGCCATATCAATAGGGTCGCCTAAGTCTGATAGGTTTTGGCCATTTCGGGCTCTAGAAAATCTGGTAAAGAGACCTTCATTAAGCTGACCGTACATATTTTGGTTGGTGTAACTAAGTAGTTCGTTTTGAACGTTGGTAATAATAGTAGAAAGATAGATTTTTGTCTCACTGGATGGCAAAGGCTCTCGGATGAGGACTTCACTAGGTGCTAAGGTGTAATCCTCCGCTACAGTGACCCATTTGTCTTCCCAGTAAATATCAACTAAGGAGAGGCTAGTGGGTACAGCTGTTTTATTTTCTATCTGAGTTTGAGTGGCTAAAATACTTATTTCCTCTTTTGGAAGAAGTTTATAATGATTTTCGCTTATTTCTATTTGCCAAAGTTGCCTAAGAGCGCCGATAGGGATAAGGACTCTGCCCTCGCTGATGATACCGTGAGTTTTGAAATTGCCTATCCATATATTTCCTTCATAGAGGGAAAATGGCTTTTGTGATAAATCTGGGATTTCTAAATGGGTAGGAGAACTAGTGGGGTTAGTGGTGATTTTGAGTTCACGACTGACTGAATCATAGAGGACGTTGCAGCCAGCATCTTTTAATCTGAAGACGGGAACATAAGACATATCAGATACTTCATAGGTTTCGATTTCATAACTATCTAAATCCAAGATAACAGAGCTTGGGGTTAAAACGCCCAATAATTGGTCATATCCTTTTGTACTTGCCATAAGTGGCATCACACATAATAAAAATCCTACCATAATTCCTAAAAATTTTTTCATTACATCACTTCTCCTTTATATCTTTAGAGTATCTTTAGTTATCCATTAATATATATTGGATTTGGATGTTATTTATACCTATTTTGGTGAAGAGGTTCATAGTATGATATACTTATACAAGTAGAACAAAACATAAAGAGAAACTATATGAGAAAGAGATGAATACATGACTCAAATAAATTTTAGTGATTATAAATTAAGTGATAGCCTACTGAAGGCTGTTGAACTATTAGGTTTCAAGCATCCAACAGCAGTACAAGGAAAAGTTATTCCAGTAGCATTAGAAAACAAAGACATTATAGTAAAATCTCAAACAGGAAGTGGAAAGACTGCAGCTTTTGCGATTCCTGTGTGTGAACTTGTTGATTGGGAAGAGAATAAGCCTCAGGCTTTAGTCCTTACACCAACTAGAGAATTAGCTATTCAGGTAAAGGAAGACTTCTTCAATATTGGTAGATTTAAAAGAATTAAAGTGGCAGCACTTTATGGTAAATCATCATTCCATTCACAACAAAAAGATTTAAAGCAGAAAACTCACGTAGTAGTAGGGACACCAGGACGAGTGCTCGATCACTTAGATAGAGGGACACTTGTTACTGAAGAAATCAAGTATCTAGTAATAGATGAAGCAGATGAGATGCTTAACATGGGCTTTATTGAGCAGCTTGAAAGTATTATTAATAAATTACCAAAAGGCCGTGTAACTATGCTGTTCTCAGCTACGATGCCTGCACATATTCAGAAAATCTGTGAGAAGTACATGAATCAGCCAAGCATGATAGAGATGGAAGCTCAGAGTTTAACAGTAGATAGAATCAAGCAAGAAGTTTATTTTGCCAAAGAAAAAGAAAAGATAGGTTTACTCCATGACATGACAATCATGGAAAATCCAGATAGCTGTATTATCTTCTGTAATACTAAAGTACAAGTAGATGATATCTATGACAAACTTGTAGGACTTGATTATACTGCTGAGAGAATTCATGGGGGTATGGAGCAAGACGATAGATTACGTGTAATGAATGATTTCAAAAAAGGATACTTCAGGTATCTTGTAGCCACAGATGTAGCTGCTAGAGGGATTGATATAGATAGTATTACCCATGTTATCAACTACGATATACCACAAGATACAGAAAGCTATGTTCACCGTATTGGAAGAACAGGCCGTGCGAGTAAGACTGGTAAAGCTATGAGTTTTGCAGCGCCAAATGAAGAAAGATACCTAAGAGCTATCGAAGAGTATATAGATAAGAAAATCCCTGTCAAACAAAGACCATCTCTAGAAAATGTAGAGATGAATAGAGAGGCATTTGAGAAGAAGATGAGTCTTAGACCTAAGCTCAAAGAAACAAAAGGTGCAGAACTTGGCAAAGAAATTATGAAGCTTCATATCAATGCAGGGAAGAAGACAAAGATGAGACCAGTAGACATCGTAGGGACTCTTTGCAACTTACCAGGTATGACAGCAGAAGATGTAGGGATTATCAATGTACTAGATGTGTCTACATTTGTAGAGGTACTCAATAACAAAGGTGAGATGGTATTTAATATACTACAAGAGACACCTATTAAAGGAAGACTTCGCAAGGTAAGCAAAGCAGATCTGTAAGGATTACTAAGTTATAAATTGAAATCTCTATTGGAAGAGTACTGGTAGATAGAGCATATCGTCAAAAAGACCTAGCTAGATGGGCTATGCTTAAAGCGATAAGCTTTATACAAGTATTGCAAAAGAGTAAGCTGAAGATAAATAATAAGATAAATGAGAGGGTAGTGGTTTTCGGATGAAAGCGACTACTCTCTTTATGATATAATACGTATATTATTAGAATAAAGGAGTAATCATGGAAACTAATTTTAATGTGAATCAAAAAAATAGAATAAAGATAGCAAAACCAAAAAAATATAAAGTCATCATGCACAATGATGATTATACAACCATGGAATTTGTAGTTGAGGTACTTGTGAATATTTTCAATAAGAAAATAGAGGAAGCCAACAAAATAATGATAGATGTACACCAGGTAGGTAAAGGTATAGCAGGGATATATTCTTATGATATAGCCATGACAAAAGTAGGAACAGCTATGACGTGGGCGAAGGAAGAAGAATTTCCTTTTAAGCTAACCATAGAAGAGGTGTAGAGATGAGAGTATCGGAATTAGTAGGTGAATTAATATTACAAGCAAGAGAGCTGGCTGTTAAATTAAAGCATGAATATATAACACCTGAGCATGTGATGTATGTCTTGTGTGCTACTGAAGGGTTTACTGAAGTCTTTGAAAGTTGCGGAGGAAACACACAGGTATTACGAGAAAACCTTGAGGCTTACCTGACTCAGGATTTAGAGGAAATAGAGGATGTAGAGCCAATGGAGAGTTTTGCTCTTCAACAAGCGTTTATCCTAGCGACTGAGCAGGTTTTAAATAGCGGGAAAAATCAATTAGAGATAGATCATATTGTAGCTGCCATATTAGAACTCCCAGAAAGCTATGGGGCTTACTATGTTTTAGAACAAGGTGTGACCAAGAGAGACTTGCTTTTTGAACTTTGTCATGTAGATGAAGAGAGTGATATGAAAGAAAAGGATACTGACCTAGAAGACAAAGGTGTGAAGGATGATGCAAGCAGTATCAGCAAGTATGCCACCAACCTAAGTGAACTTGCCAAAACATCTGAAGATCCACTAGTAGGCAGAGAAGATATATTACAAAGAACATTGCAAGTGCTTTGTAGAAGAGAAAAGAACAATCCTATTCATATTGGAGAACCGGGAGTAGGTAAGACGGCTATTACTATGGGGCTTGCCAAGCTAATTAATGAAGGGAAAGTGCCAAAGGCGCTACAAGGCGGAGAAATATTTGCCCTGGACCTTGGAGCTATGCTAGCTGGTACACAATATAGAGGAGATTTTGAAAAACGTATCAAAAAAGTTTTAGATAGTCTTAAAAAACATGAGAAGCCAATTGTTTATATAGATGAAATCCATAATATTGTAGGAGCAGGTGCATTAGGCGGGGGCTCATTAGATGCGTCTAATTTACTGAAACCTTATTTGACAGAAGGTAAGGTGCGATTCATTGGAGCAACAACTTTTGAAGAGTATAAGAAGTATTTTGAGAAAGACAAGAGTCTAGTAAGACGGTTCCAAACAATAGAAGTCAAAGAGCCTACAGTGGAAGAGACTATTAAAATTCTAGAAGGACTTAAGGCAAACTATGAAACCTATCATGGGGTAACTTATACAACGGAGGCCATAGAGGCAGCAGCTAAACTAAGTCATCAATACATGAATGATAAGTTCTTGCCAGATAAAGCCATAGACTTGATAGATGAAGCTGGGGCTTATATGGCGATGAAAGAAAGTAAAAAAGGCAAGAAAACTATAGATGCACATATTATAGAAGAAACTATAGCAAAGATATGTCATGTACCTAAACAAACGGTAGAAAGTAATGAAATGACCAATCTTAAGAAACTAGAGCCAGAGCTTAAAGCTCAAATTTTTGGTCAGGATAAGGCTGTCGAAGAAGTTGTAAGATGTATCAAGATGTCTAGGGCGGGACTTGGAGATAGTGAGAAGCCTGTGGCGAGTATGCTATTTGTAGGACCTACTGGAGTGGGTAAGACAGAGATTGCTAAGTGCCTTGCCAAAGATTTAGGAATCAAGTTGATACGATTTGATATGAGTGAGTATACAGAGAAGCATACGGCGTCCAAACTCATAGGAGCACCAGCGGGATATGTAGGCTATGAAGAAGGTGGACTTCTAACAGATGCTATTCGCAAGACGCCTCACTGCGTACTATTGCTAGATGAGATTGAGAAAGCGCATACAGATATTTTTAATATGCTATTACAGGTGATGGATTATGCGACACTTACAGATAACCAAGGGAAGAAGGCTGATTTTAGGAATGTTATTCTTTTGATGACTTCCAATGCAGGAGCTTCTAGTATTGGTAAAAGCTTGGTAGGCTTTGGTGAAAGGGTTATGCAAGGTGAGGCTATCGTGGAGGAAGTGAAGAAGGTATTTACTCCGGAGTTTAGAAATAGGCTAAATGGGGTGGTTGCTTTTAATCATATTAATCATGAGATGGCGATAAGTATTGCGGAGAAAGAACTTAAGAGGTTCAAGCAGAAGCTAGAAGATAAACAGATTAAGATGAGTTTTACTAAAAAGTGTGTAAGTTATATTGCGGATAAGGGGACATCTAAGGAGTATGGTGCTAGGGAGATTACACGTTTGGTGGAGCGTGAGATTAAGCCGCTGTTGGTGGATGAGATATTGTTTGGGAAGTTGGCTAAGGGGGGTAGGTGTAAGGTAAATGTGGTGGATGGAAAGTTTGGGGTGAATATGGAGGGGAAATAGTAGTGGGTCCGCCAAGAGGAGGGGGAGGAGTATCTTCCGGCTTTTGTTGAGGACGATTGTAAAAATCTAAGCTTTATTTTTATAACTAACGGATTAAACTCGGCAAAGTACGCCTCAAACAGTAATCCTAAGAACAGTTATAAAAA
>JAVVPO010000056.1:14130-16851 GCA_036655715.1 Cellulosilyticaceae bacterium
CATATCTTTTTTCATTAATTTATAGTTTCTCCTATGTCGTTCATTCTAGTCAAAGTATAGTCATTTAATAATCACATTATATCACAATCTTTAAATGATCTCATAAAAAGTAGGTTTCTGTATGTTTTTTCTGGTACATACACATTTAAGTGTATTGAGAAGAAATTATCTGAAAAATATTGACAATAAGATATCTAACCGATACAATAGATTAAATTTACTTTGAAATAGGTAGTTAAATTATAAAGTTTGGGGTGATTGGATGGATGTAGTAAGAGATTATTATGATAGTTTTGCTGAGGGTGAGTGGCAGAGGTTGAATAAGCCTTATTCAAATGTGGAGTTTAGGAGTACTTTGTACTTGATAGATAAATATTTCCCTAAGGAAGGGAAAGTTTTAGATATTGGAGCTGGGCCTGGAAGGTATTCGTTAGAGCTTTTAAAGAGGGGATATAGTGTTTCACTTTTGGATTTATCTCAGAAGGAATTAGATATTGCTAAGGGGAAGATAACGGATGCAGGTTACACAGCGGAGAAGTATTGGTGTAGGAGTGCTTTGGAACTAGGGTGTTTTGAGGATGATACTTTTGATGCTATTTTACTTATGGGGCCTATGTACCATTTGCATGATGCAGCGGATAGGGAAAAGGTGCTTGGAGAAGCTAGAAGGATTTTGAAACCTAATGGAGTAGCTGTTGTTACTTATATTAATACTTGGGGAGCGCTTAAAGCGAGTTTGAGGGAGTTTCCTGAGAGTTTTGCTGATGTAGAACATTTTGAGAGATACCAAAAGGGTGGATTGATCTTTTCAGAAGAGGAGAGTTTTACAGCTACTTATTTTGCTACGCCTGTACTTGCTTTGGCAGAAGTTGAGAAAGTGGGGTATGAGGTGATATCTTATGCGGGTGCTGAGAGCTTTATTGCTGGTATGAGGATGGAGATAGAGAATTTGGCTATCTATATGCCTGAGGTTTATGAGAACTATGTGAGTAAAGCTGCGGAATATTGTGAGTTGCCTCAGTATAGGGATGCGACGGAGCATTTGAATGTGGTTGTTAGGGGCTAAAGATTATGACATGGGAGTCTGGAGTGGTTGGTTAAAGAGGTTCCGCTGCAAGAAGGGTGAGAGGGGGCAAAACTTGTGGAGTTAATTTATTATCCGGAAAGTTATAGTGTAGTTGAGAAGTTTCTAAATGAAGCAAAAAATAATAAGGCATTTCCTCATTCTTATGCAGCGTATAGGATTATAGAACAATTATCTTCTTTACTATTTGATAAATCCTATATAGAGAATAAGCTTTTGTGGAAAGAGATTGATATAGCATTAGGAATAGAAGTTGAAGGCATTATCTAAGGAAGTTTATACCCACAATCAACAGAAAAATCTAAGATATGTGGATAAGACTAGTGTTTAGGTATTTTAATGGGGATTATTATAGGATATAAAGAACCTTCAGCTAGACAGAAGTGAGTTTTAGTCCTAAAATAGAATCAAAAACATTATAGGAGTGCGGATTAATAGTGGAAAACAAAAAACAAACAATAATAGCCCCAAGTTATATAAAAAAGTTCTCTTGTATAGGTGGAACTTGCGAAGATACTTGCTGTGCCGGTTGGCATATTGCTATAGATGAAGAGACTTATAAAAAATATAAAAAAGTAAAAGACAAGACAATGCAAGCAAGATTAAATAAAGAACTTGTGCAAAAGAAATCAGAGATAAGTAAAGAGCACGTCGCTAAAATTAAACTTAAAAATGGTAGATGTGCCTTTCTAAATAAGGAAGATTGGTGTGATATTTATAGTCAGTTAGGTGAAAGTTATCTGAGTCATACTTGTACACTCTATCCAAGAACGATTAATAAAATTAATGATACTTTAGAGTACTCTATGACTTTTTCTTGCCCAGAGGCTTGTAGACACATTTTGCTGGCTCCAGAAGGGATAAAATTTGAGCAATTAAAAGAAGGCTGGCAAGTGCAAACCATCAGTGCAGATATTCAGCTAGAGGTTAAAGGTGTGAGGTGGCAAGATTACTTGTTAGAATTACGTAGCTGGATGATAGAGTTAGTACAAGATAGAAGCTATCCACTAGAAACTAGATTATATTTGTTAAGAAAAGAAGCCAAAAAACTTAATCAAATTATCTTGCAAGGTGGAGTGAAAAAGATTAAACAAACACTCAAACAGCTAAAACAAGATAGGGTAGCACCTAATCAGGTAAGCTATGTAGAAGATGAGATGAGAGTGAGTAAGGAAGCTATAGCACTAGCTAAATACTTAGAAAACTTTAGCAAAGAAAAGAAGCTAAAATCTGATCGTTACATGGCGTGTTTGAAAGAAACTTTAGTAGGGCTTGGTTTTGATGAGGAAGGGCAAATTGTACTAGAAGAGGCAAAGATGCTCTATATAAAGGGAATTAATCAATATTATAAGCCTTTCTTAGATGAAAAAAGCTACATTTTAGAGAATTACTTAGTGAACTATATTTTTGAGAGATGTATCCCTTTAGATGGTGATACACTACTTGAAAGCTATGAGCGCATGACGTTATATTATAAATTGATAAGGGTGCATCTAGTAGGCTTGGCTAATCATAATCAAGGTCTTACAGATGAGAAGATTGTTAAATTCATTCAATCTTTCTCAAAAGTATTTGACCATAACGATGAATACTTTAAGGGCGTACTAGAGTTTTCAAGGTACATTGAGTAGTAAAGG
>JAVVPO010000057.1:0-4065 GCA_036655715.1 Cellulosilyticaceae bacterium
ATAATATCATTAACCTTACCTTTAGCTTTGGAGACGGAATGGGTATGGCCGCTTCTTCTTTAGTAGGCCGTAATCTCGGAGCTGATCGATCTGATTTATCTATCATTTATGGAAAAGTATCCCAGCGCATAGCACTTATTATATCAGCTATCCTTATGGTTATTTATGTATTAGGCCGTTCTTCTTTGATTTCTCTCTTCTCAGATGATGCCGCCATCATAGCACTGGGCAGTCAAATTATGATTATCGTTGCTATCGTAGCCCCATTACAGACCTCCCAAGTTATCATATCAGGTTCCTTAAGAGGTGCTGGGGACACTAAATTTGTAGCTGCTTCTTCCTTTATTAGTATCTTACTCATTAGGCCTGTTATTACATGGCTATTTTGCTATCCTCTAGGTCTTGGCCTAATGGGTGCATGGATCTCACTTTTAATAGACCAAGCGATACGCCTCGGCCTTAATATTGCAAGATTCTCTAGTGGTAAATGGATTAATATAAAGTTATAAAATACCTTTGTTAATCCTATTTTTAAGTTCTATAATCTTCTCTTCTATCGACTTAGCCGTTTTTACAAACTCTTCATCTACCTTACCAGATGGATCCTCTAATCCCCAGTCTTCTCTGTGGTTACATGGCAAATTAGGACATTGCACATTACATCCCATAGTAATCACAACATCTACCTCTGGAATATCTGCTATAAGCTTACTGTACTGTGTTTCGTTCATATCTATACCATGTAGTTCTTTCATAATTCTTACAGCATCTTGGTTAATCTGTGGTCTTACTTCCGTCCCTGCTGAATATGATTCAAATACATCACTTCCTAGTGACTTGCCTAAAGCTTCTGCCATCTGAGACCTACATGAGTTGTGCACACATACAAAAGCTACCTTTACTTTATTCATTCTGACTCTCCTTCTTGCAAATACATTGTGTCTTATTTGATAAAATATGATTTATAAAATCTTTAAGTTCCACTACTTTTTCTTCATTAAGTTGATACTTCATCCATACACCATCTTTTCTAGCATGGACTAACTCACAGCCTGTTAACATCTTCATATGATAGGATAAAGTTGGCTGCGTAATATTAAGCTCTTCAAGTATATTGCACGCACATAGCTCACCACAGGAAAGCATATCTATAATTTTAAGTCTCGTTTCATCTGAGAACACTTTAAACATAGGTGCATATTCATTATAACTATATTTCATATTCTTCCTCCTCGTGGTATATAGATTATTATCTATATATCTTATATTAGGCAATTCATGGATAACTGTCAATATCTCTCTTTGCAATTTCCTCTACATAACTTTTCCATCTTGATTACTTACCTTGATTCGTTCACTCTCTACAAACACCTTTATGTATCCTACCGTTATCAAGATCATCAGGAACCCTATGACATTCAGTACTTGTTGTGCATATATGGGTCTCCCCCATAATTCAAGCGGATTATGCTGAAGATAATTCAAAATTCTGCCTCCCACACAAGATACTCCAAACCCATAAACTCCCGATAAAGAAGAAAGTATCGTAAGCTGAATAACTCTTTTATCCTTATCCAAAAACTCTAACTGTAGCCCAAATAACCCAGGGCCAATAAATGTCCATCCTAGTGCAGCAAAGCTAGTTCCTATCATCGTCATCACATAGGCATTCCCCGGCACTGTAAAGGCTGTCATTAAATAGCTTACCCCCAAAGCAAACATCACATATTTCAAAATCTTTGCCATCCCATATCTATCTGCCATCTTACCAATTTTAGGTGTCAGATAAATACGTACTAAATTGGACAAAAAGCCTATTACCATAATAAAAGTATATGGCAATGCCAGTTCCTTAATCTGATAACTGGCATTAAATGGTGATGCAATATAAAAACAAGTCATCCATAAACAATTTAAAGTAATCATTTTTATAAAATGACTAGAACTTAATGCTTTTTTTACTTCTACCCCTAAGCTCTCTTGCTTACAGGATTTTTCTTGTTCTTTCATAGGCTTTGAAAGCCTTCCATGCATTTCTTTTCCTTCCCCATTAACATAAGCCACTCTAGGCTCTTTCATCAAAGAAAGACAAACGACATTAATCATTACAAGAATCAATATAATCATTCCGATTAGGCAAAATCCAATGACTATGTCTGTTCGTTTAAAATAATCAAGAAGCATTCCCCCACCTAGCATTACAGTTGCTACCATGGCTACTACTACACTATCTTTAATCGAAAGATATCTTCCTCTTAACCGCCCTGGCACCAAACTAGCAATCCAGTCTTGAGTAGCTGGTGTGCCTATCTGTATACACCCTTGGGCTATACAATAAAAAATAACTAACAAGATCACTTGCCACCTGTTGTCCACAAACAAAACAGGAACAAAATACATAAGCACAAAGAATATTCTCTGTAACGCTGTCACACATACGAAGAATTTATACTTCTTCAGTACCCTTACATATCCCAAAGTAATAAGTTGAAATAACGCCAAAAAGCTTCCTAAAGAAATAATGACACCAATATTAGCATCCGATATCCCCACATAAGCCATGAGACTTACCAAGAAGGTACCTCCCGCTAGCTGCACAATAGTTTGTGCACACGCATCGCTAATCGTAAAATAAATTCTGCTTTTCTTTAATTCCTCCTTATTTTCTGGTATAGCCATAAAGTATACTCTTCTTGCCCTCCCCAATACATAGTTAACTATTAGCCTTGTGTTCTCCATGTTTTTCTTAAACATTTTTTAGTCAATTCCCTTTTCATTGAATGAGTCTTTCATTACCTGATTATCTTATCCTATTTAAGCTGTCTTTTCCATATATTATAGTTTAATATTTAATATATTTTTATGTTGTTATTTAATGTTTTTTATATTATTATTTCTCTTTCATCACACGCTTCGTCTTTCTATTGCTATCTTTATTCCTCTTCCTAGATAGCTACTCCTCTTCATCCATTAATATCCTTATTT
This sequence comes from Cellulosilyticaceae bacterium, assembly GCA_036655715.1. GTDB lineage: Bacteria > Bacillota > Clostridia > Lachnospirales > Cellulosilyticaceae > JAVVPO01. The sequence goes on from JAVVPO010000057.1 coordinate 2,986, forward strand.
CTTTATTGCAAAAAAATGATGTACAGGCCATCTTCTGGTCTGCACATCATTTTTAACACTCTCTTTTCATACTCTTTGCAACAGCTACTGCCTCTTGATAAATTTCATTTAAATTAAGATTTAAACTAGTTGCTACCTTCTTACAATCCTCATACTCAGGCATGTATTTTACAACTTCCTCATAGCTTGCAACCTTAATATGAATAATCTCTCCTCGTACGACAACTTCAAGAAATTCTCGGTTCATACAAGTACGCTCTACTTCATAGGCTCTAATACCTATGGTTGTGGTATGTCGTAATATTTCCTTTTTAAGGTCTTCTAATTGCTCTTGATTACAGATAACCCCAAGCTTCATAGCTGGTCTATTTTTCTTCATATAAATCGGTGTATAAAACACGTCTAAGGCACCTTTTTCTAGTAGCCTTTCCATAGCATATCCTGCCATTTCACCTGTCATATCATCAATATTGGCTTCTATAACCCACGCTTTATCTAAAAGAGTTTTTTTTTAGTTTCTACTAACATCATTCTTAGCATATTAGCTATTTTCATATCTCTTTTTCCACAACCATATCCTACAGCTACTACAGTTCCTTCTTCTAAAGGATGGAACTCCTCAGCGAGAGTTGCTACAATAGCAGCTCCTGTTGGTGTAACCATTTCTTTTTCTATACCTTTGCTATAGAAAGGTACTTTTCCTTCTCTAAGGATTTCCAAAGTTGCAGGTGCTGGAATAGGTATGATGCCATGTTGGCATTTAATCGTTCCAATACCTGTATGTAATGGACTAGCTACAACTTTATCCACATCTAGCTTACAAAAACAGATAGCTGTCCCCACAATATCCACAATTGAATCTACAGCCCCTACTTCGTGGAAATGTACTTCATCTATTTCTTTCCCATGAATTTTAGCTTCTGCTTTAGCTACATTATAAAAGATTTCTTTACTAAGCTCTTTTACTTTTTTATCAAGTGTACTATTATCTATCATTACTTTTATCGCTTTAAAGTTTCTATGATCATGACTATGCTCATGCCCCTCATGGGAATGTCCATGTTCATGCTTATGATGGTG
>JAVVPO010000057.1:4165-8985 GCA_036655715.1 Cellulosilyticaceae bacterium
TCGTGCTCTTCCTCTTCATGAAGAATCACATCCACATCTGTTCCCATTATGCCATTTTTGGCTTTTTTACTTACTTCTATTGTATAACCACCTAAATTTAACTTTTTTAATTCACTCGTAAGATAATCCGCATCTATCCCTAAATCTATAAACGCACCTAATGTCATATCTCCACTTATTCCAGAAAAACAATCTAAATATAACGTTTTCATCTTACATCCTCCTTATTGAGTCTATTCATCATACTTGCACTATATCCTGCACCAAATCCATTATCTATGTTTACTACAGTAATCCCACTTGCACAGCTATTTAGCATACAAAGAAGTGCTGATAATCCGCCAAAGTTAGCTCCATACCCCACACTTGTAGGCACTGCTATAACTGGTTTATCCACTAGACCACCAACTACACTAGCCAATGCCCCTTCCATACCCGCAACAGCAATAATGATATTAGCTTCTTGAAGTATTTTAGTATTTGAAAGTAATCTATGTATACCCGCTACACCTACATCATAAAGTCGCTCTACTGTATTGCCTAACGTTTCCGCTGTTATAGCCGCCTCTTCTGCTACAGGTATATCCGCAGTTCCCCCTGTCACTACTACTATCTTTTCTTTAGTCCTAGCTATCTCAGTTCTCTTTACCACTACAATACGAGCCAAATCATGGTATACAGCTTCACTTGTTACTTCCTGTATCGCTTCATAAACTTCTCTACTAGCTCTAGTACAAAGTATGTTCTTATGATTTGTCTCCAGCATATGAGTAACTATTCCCTGAATATGTGATATTGCTTTCCCTTCACAATAAATCACTTCAGGATATCCATTTCTGAGCGCTCTATGATGATCAATCTTGGCATAACCAAGTTCGCTATACTCCAGTTGTTTGAGTTTATCTACTGCTGAATGGATATCAACCTCTCCTGCTTTTACATCTTCTAGAAATTTAGTTAGCTCTGCCTTATTCACTCTATCACTCTCCTAGTTTTAATGCTTCATTCATGCTGCCCATACGATAGCCCTTTAAGTCCACTGCCACACTTATAAATCCAATTTCCTTAAACACATCTACTATTTCATCAGCCTGCTCTATCACCCTAAGTATCTCTTCTTTTGGTACTTCTATCTTTGCTAAGTCATCATAATACCTTACACGCAAATGTCTAAAACCATTAGTCATCAAGTATTCTTCTGCTCTTTCTATTTTATCCAGCTTATCCACTGTAATCTCATTCCCATAAGGCACCCTAGATGCCAAACAAGCCATAGCAGGTTTATCCCAAGTTACTAAATCATTTACTTTAGATAACTCCCTAATATCTTGCTTAGTCATTCCAGCTATCTTAAGAGGACTCACCACACCAAGTTCCTTAATTGCTCTCATGCCAGGTCTATAGTCACCCTCATCATCTAGATTACTCCCATCAGCCACATACTCCATACCATGCTCAAGGGCTATCTCCTTAATCTTTGTAAAAATCCCCTTCTTACAGAAATAACATCGCTCCTTACCATTCTCCGCAAATTCAGGAACCTCATACTCATTCGCAGGTATCACGATATGCTTCACACCAATACGCTTAGCAAAATCAAAAGCTTCCCTCTGCTCACGCTGTGGACACATGGAAGAAGACACAGTAATCGCTATAACCTTATCACCCAACACCTTCTTACACACATCCAACAAATAAGTACTATCCACACCACCCGAAAAAGCGATACACAGACTACCCATCTCTGTTAAATACTCCTGCAATCTTTTATATTTATTATCTATTTCCATCTATCTACACCTCACTCTTTAAGCTTTATTTTAAAATTATACTACATATTAAAACTATATTATATAAAAAATGGCAAAGAGCCCCTTAAAGACCCCCTACCAACTCTATCTTTCTTTTTTCTTTCAGGTTTGTTTAAAATAGCTAGCCTAGGCTGAGGGCTAACTAACCCCTCTTATATCTCTCAGCCATCTGATCAAGTGTTACCATCTCAACCTTTGGCGCATACCCTACAGAACCAAACTGAACGATTAAGCTACCAACAACTTCCTTAACTCCTCTTTCAACACAGCTTACGATATCTGCTACATCTTGATGAGCTATTGTACCATTCATTACTGTATCCATGATTGGTGGAAGGAATACTCTAGGGTCAAATTGATTTTTCTTAGCTTCTAAAATATCGTAGATAGCTCCTACATATTCGCTCTGTCTCTTATCTGGGTAGTTGTAGAAGTATTCTTTCATATTTCTTGTTACCGCAAGACGAATATCTGTATCTACGTTGATTTTAGAAATACCACATGGAATAACTGATTTTAATTCATTGATAGAAATCCCATGAGCATTTCTGATATCTCCGCCCATAGCATTTATTTCTTCTACTATGTATTGCGGTACTGTTGAAGAACCATGTGATACTAATGCACCGAAGATGCCTTCATGTCTTAAGTTTTCCATACTTGCAATAGCAATTTCTTTTCTTAACTTAACATCTTTACCTTTTACAGCTCCGTGCATTGTTCCGTAAGAAATAGCTAAACAATCTACACCAGTTTTTCTGAAGAATTCTACTACCTTCATCGGGTTAGTATATGTAGATTTTTCTGAGAATACATTGTCCTCGATACCTGCAAGTACACCAAGTTCTCCCTCTACACTTACTCCTCTTTCATGTGCGTATTTTACTACTTCACGTGTTAATTCTACGTTTTGGTCGAATTCTAAGTGTGAACCATCAATCATAACTGATGTATAACCGCTATCAATTGCAGCTTTTACTGAATCAAAATCTTTACCATGATCTAAGTGAAGTACGATAGGTATTGGAGAGTTTTCTCCATATTTACGTACTGCTTCAGCAATTTTCTTTGCTCCGATTTTCTTATCTTCAAGTGTTGCATTAAGGAAATCTGTATTGCCTCCCATGAATCCATTTGCAAGGTCAGCTCCTTGTAAAATAGCTGCTGATCTAAACATTTCATGAATTTCTATAACCGCTTTCGCTTGATGTACTGCATTAACATTGAATGCCCCATGAGCAAATCCGTATTTTTGGCTTGTTTCTAATAATGGTTTTAAAGGTACTAATGGCATAATTCATTCTCCTCTTATTTTGTATTAGATTTCTGTTTCTTCGTCTTTCATAGCTAAATGTACACTTGCTGTCTTGAATGTTAATGGTAAAGCTAAAATATTAGGATTTTCTCCTACATATTTTCTTGAATCTTTAAGAGCCTCTTCAAATGTTGCTCTTGTCTTCATACCCATACCTCTTGCAAATCCTGGTTGCTCTGCTCCTACGATGTAGATTGCACTTGTGTTCATTTCTGCAATGTGTCCACAAGAAATCATTGAGAATGCATGGAATGGATGGTATGCATATGCAAATCTGTATTTATCAAGGTACTCTTGTTTATTTGCTAAGTACTCTCCGAACTGAGCTAAATCAGGAAGTACATTATGGTAATCTTTTTGGAACATCTCGTATACTTCTCTGTAAGCTGGGAACTCTTCATCATGGAAATATCCACTACATGTTGAGGAACAGATAATAACGCAGTTGTCACTTAAGATTCTCTTATGTCTAATGATTTGAGCTGAGATAGCTTGCATCATTAGAATTGGGTTAGTTCCCATACCATTTCCATAGTGGAAAAATTGTGGCATACCGAATACGACAACATCGTATTTTTTCTCTGCCCAGTATACGTAAGTTCTCTTATTTGCAATCTCCCATGATAAAGGCTGAATGTCTTTTGCATAACCTGTGAATACTGCAATTTGTCTAGATTGGCTATCAAGTACCGCATCACATGTGAAGTATTTTTTGCCCATCTTCTCTTCCATGTGCATACCAATCTCATCAAATTTTGTACGCATTAGACTCTTGCTGCTTACTGGCGTGAAGTCTGGTCTATGCATAACATCTGGCACGTGGTGAGCTGCAATACATTTCCAGTGTGTGATACCTGTTGCACAGTGCTTGTATCCACCGGAGTATCCGCCGTATGGGTTGCCTTGTGCATGCCCGATAAGTACTGCAAGGTCTGCCTCATAAACATCTTTGTTCATGATAATGTGATCCCCGCGCTCGTTGCGGCCAAGGTCTACTAAGTTATCCCAGTTCTCACTATCGTGGTTAGTGATTTGTCCTGTGAACCAGAAATCATGGAATACTTCATCCCCTAATATTCTTCTAATCTCAGCTTTTGTATTTTTTCTATGTAATCCATTGCTACAGATAAGTTTGATATCTTTTTTCTCAACGCCAGCTTTAAGACACTCTTCAATAACAATTGGAATAGATACTTTTCTATGCGCTGTTTCTTGCTCCCCACCCTTAACTCTATCTGGGAATATGATAACTACTTTTGAACCTTTTTTAACTTGTTCACTAATAGGTGCTACTCCGATAGGATTAAGAATAGATTTTCTTGTTTCTTCAATAATATTATCCATTGGCTCCGGGTCTTTTACTGTTACCCCTGGTATAAATACATCTGTGCTATCTGGTAAAACTGCATCCATTGTTCCTTGGCCGTATTCAAATTGTAATTTCATTTCTAAGTCCCCCTCTATACTTCCATATATTTATCTATAATTTTTCTTAGATCTTCTGCATAGAAACCTATTTCACCGCTAAACTGAGTAAGAGCCACTAGCCCCCCATCTACAGTCGCAATGTCAGAGATCATTTTTGCATTCTCTTCTTTAAGACCCCCACCATAAACTACTGGGATATCAAAACCATAGAGTTCTTGTACTGTTTCTTTGATGTAAGCTGATACAAAGGCAATATACTCTGCATT
>JAVVPO010000057.1:9085-14179 GCA_036655715.1 Cellulosilyticaceae bacterium
CCCATTACATTTTGTTTTGCACGTCTTTCTTCACAGTGACCAACAAGAACACCTTTGCATCCCATATTAGCCGCCGCCGCCGCTGGTAAATGGGTTGTAAGCGCTCCAAAGTTTCCACCTACTGCTACGTCTTCTCTATAGACACCTTCGACTCCCAGAGCAAAAGTTCTTCTTTGCTCTTCTGGATAGCTATTGTATTTTTCTATAGCAGGGATAACAAGTGCTTCTGGCACCATCATAACTACCATCATACCTTCTAGTGTTCCAATCCCGAGCTCAATACATTTAGAAACTATATTCTCAATCCATACTTTTGGATTTTCTTCTTGGCATACCCCGCCCATTGCTCTTGGTACGTCAAATCTTTTTAAGTTTACAAAAATCTCTTTCATTTTAAGTCCCCCTTAGATTTTTTCTTTTCTAGTACCTAGTTTAAAATCAGCAAACGCTTCTAACTCACCACCGATAAGTGGCTTGCACCACTCTATAAACTCAGGTGTTACATCATTGCCTCTTTCACTGATAAACTCATTAGGCATAGCTTTTTCATTCATCATAACTTCTTCTATTGGAATAAGAATTGTTTCACATGCATAAGGCACTGTACCTAGTCGTTTGACACCTACCATCGCCCCTGTCTTTCCTTCTACCGCACATTTAGCAGCGTAGGCACCAGCCTCTATAGCTTCTTGTACATCTACATCTGATTGATGAGCAATAGATGCTCTACCTAGTATCCCTGGTTTTTCACTTCTCGCTTTGATGCCCAGTTTTTCTATAACTAAAGTAGCTAAGTGTGTTCCTACATCTCCAAAGTATGTTGCTCTTTCTGTCTTGAAGATTGGTGGGGCTATCGGTGTGCCTTCTTTATCTTTAAGTCCCTCACTAACTACCACTACCACTCCGCCATGTTTTTCATGTTGCTCTTTCACATCTGCTAAAAACTCTTCTTCATCAAATGCTCTTTCTGGTAAGTAGATAAGGTGTGGTGCGTCGCCCTCATTTTTTCTAGCTAAGGCTGATGCTGCTGTAATCCATCCTGCATTTCTACCCATCGCCTCTATGATAGATACGTGAATAGGTAATGACTTCACATCTTCCCCTACTTCTTTCGTCGCTGCTGCTATGTATCTTGCTGCACTCCCAAACCCTGGTGCATGGTCTGTAATACTAATGTCGTTATCAATGGTTTTAGGAATGCCTATTACATTAATGCCTTCCGCTTTGGCTACATCATAGATACGTCCACAGGTATCCATTGAACCATTTCCACCGTTAAATAACACATATTTGATATTATATTTTTTGAAAATCTCTAACATCTTTTCATATTCTGCTTCATAAAGCGGAAATCTTGAAGTTCCTATTGCTGAAGCTGGTGTTTTAGTCAGACGCTCTATCACTTCTTCAGGCTGCATCTTAAAGTCGATGAAGTTCTCCTCTAAGATCCCACTACTTCCTCCTACAGCGCCGTATATAGCACCTATCTCTTCATACTTCTTGGCTTCTTGTATCGCTCCGTATAAAGATGCATTGATAACAGCAGTTGGTCCGCCTCCATGAGCTATAAGCATATTCCCTTTAATCATGTTATCCCTCCACTTGTTCCAAACCTTTGGATTATATATAAAAAAATTTATACGAGGCGATTATTTGGTGGTAATCACCTCATATAATAATTAGTTTAATGCTTTACAACTTTGTCTTTCGATTAATTCATAAGGTAAGTCAATTCTTAGTGGTAACTCATGATGTCCTTCTATTCTATCAATCAGTGTTTTAACTGCAAATCTTCCAAGTTCTTCTTTAGGTACGTGAATGGTTGTAAGAGGTGGTGACGTGAAGTTTGCCATCTCGATATCATCAATCCCTATAATGGATAGATCCTCTGGTACCTTGACCCCTAGCTCATTGGCAGCTCTCATGGTACCAATAGCAACGGCATCATTGGCACAAAATAGCGCGGTTGGCTTCTCACCTGTTTTAGCTAGCATTTCCTTTGCTACTCTATACCCTTCAAATGTGGTAAGTTCTATATTACAGACAAATGCTTCAGGCACTTCTAGTTTGTGCTGAGTAAGTGTATGAACATATCCTTCATGTCTATGTTCATTGACAATATCACTATTGCCTTCCTTTGGAATTGTCCCTATAAATCCTATTTTTTTATGTCCGAGCTTAATGAGATACTGCGTTGCTGCACAAGCTGCTTTGTAACCATCACATATAATCTCATCGAATTTTGCATCTACGTAGTTAATTCCTGTGTAAATCAAGTTGTTTGTATTATGTTTTAAGAATTTCAGCATATCCATACTAAATCTTCCTAGTATAATAACCCCATCTACCTTATTAGTTGAAATATTATTATACAATGCTGAATCTGTCATATCATAAGAAGAGTAAGTGTATCCCATGACATAGCCTCTCTTAACAATCTCATCTTGTATCCCTCTTGCTATCTCTGCAAAGAATGGATCTGTATAACTACTATCTTTAGATGTAAAAATACAACCTATTGCTTTGGTCTTGATAGGGTTACTCTCGTCACCCTCACCTTTGATAAGTTTTCTTGCATTTTGATTAGGTACATAGCCTAATTCTTTTACAATCTCCCAAACCTTATCAGAAGTTTCTTTACTCGCTTTTTTGCTTGTATCATTATTTATGATTCTTGATACAGTCGATACAGATATCCCTGCTCGCTCCGCAATATCTTTTAAGGTTACTGCCATAAAATTTCTCCTCAATCATCCAATCGTTTGGATTACTCTTTTACTTAGTATAATCCATTCTCTTAGCTTTTACAATATCTAATTTTTGTAAGCTACTTCACCATTTATAATCGTATAGATTACACTATATTCTTGGCTTAGGATAACTAAGTCTGCATCTTTTCCAACAGCAATATCACCTTTTGACCCCTCTATGCCTAACATTGTCGCAGGGTTAGTAGATAAGAATCTACTTACTTCTTCTAGCGGTCTCTTGCTAAATCTCATTAAGTTTCTTGTTGCTTTATCCATAGTAAGTGTACTACCAGCTCTTACTCCAGTTCCCGCTACTTGTGCGTCTCCGTCTATTACGACGATATCATTCACACCTAACTTATAATTACCATCTTCAAGCCCTGCTGCCATAATACTATCTGTTACAGCAATAGCTTTATCAATACCCTTAGCTTTAATCATCAATCTCACAATACCTGGGTGCAGGTGGAATCCATCACAAATCATTTCTGAGTAGATATCAGATTCCAGTGATGCCCCTATAGCATCTGGTCTATGTTGATGAATAGCTCCCATAGCATTAAACACATGAGTCGAGCTACTTATCCCTGCCTCTATACAAGAGATACAAGTATCATAATCCGCCCCAGTATGCCCCATAGAAGCTACAATGCCTTGCTCCTTGAGATAAGTAATAACCTCTTTAATCCCCTTATTTTCTGGAGATACAGTCATATACTTAATTGTATTTTTACTCGCTTTTTGATAAGCTTTTATATCCTCTACTGACGCATCTAGTATCAGTTCTTCTGGCATAGCCCCTTTGTACTGTATACAGAGGAATGGCCCTTCCATGTGGATTCCTAGTATTTGTGCTCCTTTAATTTGCTCTTCCTGTGCTGCTACTATATTACCTAGCAGCTCACACATCTTATCATGTGTATCTGTCAAAATAGTAGGCAAATAACTTGTAACACCTTTAGTTGCAAAGAATTCACTCAGGCTAAGCATATCTTCTTTAGATGCATGGTTGATATCTATCCCGTTTCCACCATGAGTATGTATATCAATAAATCCTGGTAATACAAAGTTTCCTTTTGCATCTATTATCTCATCATATTGGCTTCTATCTTCTTGTTTATCAACTGATACAATCTTGCCATCTGCTATTATTACATCTGTCTCAACAAATTGATGATTATACAAAACTTTCCCATTTATTATTAGACTCTTTTTACTCATTCCCATCCACCTATCTATTGGTTTTTATTAAAAAGGTTTTTTAGCTGCATTATTTGTTAATGTAATCTGAACATCTGGGTGTTCTCTTAATAAAGATACAGGACAAGCTGCTGTAATATCTCCAAACAGTGCTTCTCTTACTACTGCACCATGCCAATCTCTAAAGCAGTAAAGCTTAATCTTTCTAGCACTTAGTATTTCTTTCATACCAATTGTGATACACCATTTTGGCATAGCCTTCATCGCCCCGCCAAGTGCTCCTACAGAATTGATAGCTATTGTTTCTCTTGCTATTTCAAGTACCCTCGTTGGTAAGTTTTTGAATGCTTCATTTGTCATCTCTACGCCTGGCTCTGGTGGCTCATTAAATGCCACATGTCCATTAATACCAATGCCTCCGAAACAAACATCCACCCCACCAAGTCTATTAATCGTTTCTAAGATATACGCCTCATTACCTGGCTCTGGGAAGATTCTTTGCTCTACTGGCATCACAAGCTCTTCATCAATCTTTCCATAAACATCTCTTTCCATAAATCCTCTAAAGCTAAGTGGATTCTCTTTAGCAATAAGCTGCTTATTATCATCTAAATACTCATCCATGTTGATGAAGTACACATTCTTTAAATTGATTCTATTCTTATTGACTAATCTTACAAAGATAGGATATTGACCTGTTGGTCCTACTGGACAAATAAATACAGTATGCTTCCCATTCTCATTATTCTTTTGAATCTCATCTATCATTTCTAGGGCCATCTCATAAAATACTTCCCCTTGGTCCCCTAATACTTTAATGGGTAATACAGTGCTATTTGCTAATTCCTGCTCTGATACATTATACATATGTAACCTCCTATAATAAATTAATAATCGTTATATCCAATCGATTGGATAAATAGATAAAAAAATATATCTGCTTAATTTCAAGATATCATATTCTAACTTTACATTCAAGTATATTATTTTCTAAATTGTAAGTTCTATTAGAAATCTAAATACTGCTCTCATCTAGTCATTTTATTATATGTAACTTATTATCAAGAGAAATAACCTAAGTGTGCCTGTGTTTTGCAAGGGGAAAGGGCATCCTTAGGTTAGCTTTTGTTGTTTTGTAGTTATA
>JAVVPO010000057.1:14279-16765 GCA_036655715.1 Cellulosilyticaceae bacterium
TTATAGCAACTATTTTTCTAAAGTTCCTACTACAGCTCAGTATGTTACAGATATTTATAAATTAGAGAAAACACCTCATGCAAGTGGCATCTTATCCTATTCCTGATAAATATAATCAATATATTCTTAAACCTCTTCCTTAATATATAAGGATTGTTTAGGGTTTATAATAACTAGCCCTATTGCGACTATACCATAGCAAACTGCACTGTAACCTACCACTTTTACTATATTGCCATTTACAAGCCCTATAAAAACATTAAATAATTGATGAATAATAATAGGGATAATTAAATTCTTATTTAAATTATAAAATGCTGCCATTATAATACTAATCGCTATAACAGAAATCATAAACAATAAAATATAGAGCATTAACGTCTCCCCCCAAAAACCTGTTGTGAACCATATTGGCATATGCCAAATTCCCCACCAAAAGCCTATGATTATAGCCGCTTTTAATGGTGAATGTTTCTTTTGAAGTTCTTCTTGTGCAAATCCCCTCCAGCCTAATTCCTCTCCAAGAGGTCCTGCCAGTAGATTTTTAAAGAAATAGTATACTAGCATGTTCATTGATGATACTGTAAAAATGGGACCTTCTATATTATTTCTACTTCCTACTGCATAGGTAACACCTATAAAAATGATTGTTTGAATTAAAACAATGAGTCCTACTATTTTCCAATTAATTTTATTACTCAATTTCCCCTTAATGTATGTAGTGAGATTTTGCCCTAAATGAAGTCTCTTAAATAATATTAAAAAGGCAAATGTTGAAGACCATGAAGCAATACATAGCATCATGTCAAATACTATTGTTGGCAATCCTAACATCAGTGTCATGCCGGTCAACAAAAAAAGTGGTATAAAAATAATATTTGTTAATAAGATAAAGCTTGCGACTGGGCTTTTTAAATTCTGTTCATTCTTCATTATCATTACTCCTTTAAACTAAAATCTATCTTTAGCTTAAACCTAGGAGTAACCCATAGGTCAATCCCCTTTTATTCAATTGGCATGTAAACTTCTAAAAAACTACGTTCAAGTCCACATGCATACGTTATTAATAAAATATTAGCAAATACAATGCCTAGTGGTTTATAGCCATGCTCTAGTCCAATTTTACTAAGGGTATCTCCCACTTTATTATCTATATTTTCTTCACCATGTAACCATCTACCATCTTCAATAATAGTGTAAACACACTTAGGATAACTAAACACTTCGCCTCTTTTATTTTTTTCTTGCCCCTCCTCCATTTCATTTACAACGATAAATCTATTGTTTACTATTCCTGACTCATCAAAATAGACTATACGTCTTAAATCTGTTAGTGTCACAGCTTTCTTTAAGCCCGTTGTATGTTCTTGTAAAATGTTGTATTCTTGATAAGCATTCACATGGGTTAATTCTCCCTTTACTTCTAAGGGTTTCATTTCTCTAATGATGTGTTTATCTAAATACCATTTTACCTTTTCACAACTTTCTTTCACCTTAGCTATTTGCTTTAATAAACGTTGCTTATAGGCAATTTCATCTAGTATTTCTTGTTCCTTCTCATCTAGTGTCAACATGATATCTTCTACCGATTTCCCATTTTTAATCTTTTGAATGTACTTGACTTCCAAATCAATTTCTCTATAAAAATTTGTGATCATTATATTAAAAATGTCTATTTCATTATATTTTCTATATCCATTCACTTGATCTACGTGGGGTTTTACTAAACCTTTTTCCTCATAAAACTTCAATGTATCCCTAGTCATCCCTAAGAAATGAGCTACCTGTCCAATCGTGTACATTGCAGCCTCCTTATATAAACTTTTTTCATCTACTTGTAAACAACTTGTACTCCTTATCCCCTACCACAAAATATAGACTATCTAGCGTTGCATTTTTATCTTCTAGATACCCTATATCACCATTAGGAAACCTTACAGTTTCATAACTAACTACTCCGTGTGGATTTTCATTAGGGATTGTTTTAAACCTATTTTCCATGTGTTCGTATGGGGTTTGTCTTAATATATTATTTTCTATATCATATACATACATTTTTTCATTATTCATAGGGTGAAGTTGTATTACATCTGCTTCCTGACTTACACTTACTTCACAGTATGAATCTCCCTGTGTAGAATCACATCCTATACTTTTCAAATCTAGACTATGAGTAATTTTTTCTTCACTCAAGTCATATACAAATAATCCAAAATACCCATGAAAGATAACCTTCTCCTCTGATGCAAAGTCTAGTGTTACCATCTCAGCCCCCGTACTTTGCTCTAATGCCCATTCAGCCTTAACTGGTGTCATTTCATCTTTTTTAGACTCCCTATTACTACATCCTATTAAACATAATAGGGTTGTTATAGTAATACCTAAACATACTATGTATCTTTTCACAAAACTCCCTCCTAGCACATATATCACCCTATATTTTCACATAATTTTACTGTAGTTTTTCTACTTTTTCAATCAAATAT
>JAVVPO010000058.1:0-16668 GCA_036655715.1 Cellulosilyticaceae bacterium
CAAACTAAAAATCCAAGTCTTAAGTACCTAGATGCTATGCTTTCCTCTTGGTATAATACAAAAGTAGCTAATTTAGATGATATTGATAAGCTAGATAAAGCTTATTCTAGTAACATCGCGAAGAAGGCTTCTGCCCCAACTAAATCAGTTGCCAAGAAAAATACTCGTTTTACCAATATTGCGTCTCACAATTGGGACTTTGACCAATTAGAACGTCTTGAACAAGAATATATTGAACGCAAATTACATGGAGGAAATTAGAAATGACAAGTAAAGAGCACCAATATAAACTTCTTATTCGTCAGTATGATACAAAACGTACTCATGCTATGCAAGATAAAAAAACGCGTGATCTAGAAGTTTATGCTAAGATTCCTAGTATCGCTAAGATAGATGCTTCTCTTAATCGTAACGGTATCGCATTAATTCGTAGTATGCTCCATCCTGCTCAGTCAAAAGATGTAGATTCTTTTCGCCAAGACTCCAATGAGCTGTTACGCACAAAAAAAATGTTACTTGTAGAAAATGGTTATTCCGAGAATTATCTAGATGTTCATTATGATTGTAACGCCTGCGAAGATACAGGATTTATAAAGAACAAACCTTGTAAATGTTTTAATCAAAATCTTATTAATTTAGCTTATGAACAATCTAACCTAAAAAATATTCTCTCCTTTGAGAATTTTAATAATTTTAATTTTGATTTTTATACTCCTGAAAAAGATCCTCAAATTGGTCGTTCACCACGTAAAAATATGGAGAATATTTATCAGGCCTCTGTAGGTTTTGTAGAAAAATTTGAACTTGAAAAAGGAAATTTACTTTTTTATGGGCCAACAGGTCTTGGTAAAACCTTTCTTTGTAACTGTATTGCAAAAGAACTTTTAGATAGTGGTTATAATGTACTTTATCTTACAGCTGTGGAGCTTTTCAAACTTTTTGATGAGTCAAGATTCCATCGTGATGATATGTTACTTGAATCTAAGAACATTCTTGATACGCTCAATACTGTAGATTTACTTATTATAGATGATTTAGGCACTGAGTTTGGTACAAGCTTTACAGCCCCTGATATTTTCGGTGTACTCAACAATCGTTATCTTACCCAAAAATCTACTATTATCTCCACCAACTTAGACCCTAATGAGTGGAAAGATCTCTACTCCGAGCGTGTTGCCTCTAGAATCTTTGGTAACTATACAGCTTACAAATTCTTTGGTACAGACGTTAGACTTTTAAAAAAATATGGCAGACCACTTACTCCCTAATCTAGGGAGTATTTTTTTTATTTACTTATGTCTTATTGAGGATATTTTCATCCTTCTTGTAATATATATTTAATATAGGACGTAAAGGAGGATATCTTATGTTTTGTGCAATTAAACTTTCAAAATCTGATCCAACGCCTCTATATATTCAATTAGCAAACGAACTTGCAAGACTTATCAAGTCAGGAGCTATACCCAGTAAAACAAAGCTCCCTACTATTCGTACTCTTTCTAGTAAGTTGAAAATCAATAGAGATACGGTGGTTAGTGCTTACAAGCTTTTAGAGACCCAGGGGTTAGTCGTAGCTCACGTAGGCAGTGGTACTTATGTAGCTCCCAATATATTAACTTCTACTTCAGAATCTACTTTAGAACCCAATATTTCATGTAGCACAGTAGGTTTTTCTAAAGAATTATTTCCTGTTAATATCTGTAAGGATTTAATCGCTAATATATTAGATACCGAAGGTTGGTCTGCTTTTTCTGATCCTTTATATAGAGAACGTAATTTAATCAGACAAAGTATTAATCACTTCTTAGAATCAGTAGGTATCAGTTCTTCACCTGCCGGACTACGCTTAATTAGTGATATGTATAGTTTTTTAGTAGATCTACTTAAAATTTCTTCTAAGACTGCCATTTGCGTAGAAGAATATAGAGATCTTACTTATACTTCTTTTATTAGGTCTTTAGGTTTTAAAGTCTATGAAATACCACTTCATCAAGGTGGTATGGATCTAGATATACTAGAAAAACATCTTAAAACGTCTAGTATATCGTACATATGGATTTCTTCTTATATTCAAAATCCAACTGGTATCTGTTATTCCGAGGAGAATAAACAAGCACTTCTTAAACTTGCTGAGAAATACGATTGTTATATCATAGAAGATGGTACGTTTAGTGACTTCACTTATGATAATCATACCTTGTTACCACTCTATAACTCTTATGGTTATGACCGTGTTGTCTTTCTTTATCACTTTTCTAGGCTTTATTTACCCCATCTTACTTATAGCTTTGTCGCCTTGCCTTCGGCTTTGATTAAGAAAGTACCCGATCATCTAGCCTGTACCCTAGGAGAACGTGTTATTCATTATTATCTAGAATCTGATGCCTTCTGGGATATTAGACAACAGATTATTAGCTCTTCTTATGAAAAATACAATAAAGTCCTTACATCTCTTCTTGCTTACTCTAATTACTTTGATATTTACTGTACTCAAGGAGGGCTATTCTTCTGGATTAAGCCCTTAGATATTAGCTTGTCTGAATTATGCACTATTTTTATTGAAAATAATATTATTATTTCACCAGGTGACTTGTTCTCTACACTTAATAGCATAGATTATTTTAGGCTATCAATCTCTAGCCTTTCTTTTGAACAGATTGATAAACTCATTGCCACATTAGCTTATATTAGTCAATAATTTTAGTTATCTATTTTCTTCAAATAAAAAAGGGAATATCTCAAATGACCTAGGCGTTTACCTAGCTTGGTCATTTGAGATATTCCCTTTTTTATTTAGTTTTC
This sequence comes from Cellulosilyticaceae bacterium, assembly GCA_036655715.1. Taxonomy (GTDB): domain Bacteria; phylum Bacillota; class Clostridia; order Lachnospirales; family Cellulosilyticaceae; genus JAVVPO01. Next base: position 2,803 of record JAVVPO010000058.1, read on the forward strand.
TAAGATTGTCCGCCCTCTACTTGTTGAAAATACTTTACAATCCCTGCATAGATAGACCACGCCATCTTATCTTGATACCCCTCTGAGTTAAGCGCTGATTCCTCTTCAGGATTTGTCAAAAATCCACATTCAATAATAATTCCTGGCATCGTACTTACCTTCAGCACATAATAGTTTTCTGTACTTTTTATTTTTCTTTTATTATTAGCATCTGCATTTTCTGTGATACTCGTCTGTACATTGCGAGCTAACACCTTTGCATTATTTGACTCATTATAATAAAACACCTGAGCCCCTCTTACTTCTGGTTGTGTAAAAGCATTTTGATGAATACTTATGAGTATATCTGCCCCACTTCCATTGATTATTTCTTTTCTAGTTCGCATATCACTATTTTTATTAAATTTATCTGGCAATCCGTCCAAGTCTTCATCTTGTGTCCTAGTCATAACCACCTTTGCCCCAGACTCTTCTAGATAATCCTTTAGTTTAAGTGCAATAGCTAAGTTGATATCTTTCTCATGGCTTCCCTTAATGCCTACTTTTCCTGGATCATATCCTCCATGTCCAGGGTCAATGACAATCACCTTAGATGTAGTCGATAGCCCAAGTGTCTGAACTGATGATGTCGCAAATTTAAAATAAGCACAAACTCCTACTATTAAAACGAGTCCTGCTACCATAATCGCTGACTTATATTGTTTCACAAATTACACCCTCTCTAAGTTACTTTTGTCCTCATTTTTATTGTATTAAAATATTGTCTGCGATATTCATAGTATTATTGAAATTTGATTATTTTTTTCCAGTCTCTCTCATATAATATTTTAAGATGTAAGTTATTTTATTTAACTTATGACTACATAATTATGAAAGGTTGTGTTTTAACATGCCAGCTAAAAAACAAGATCCAAAAGCTTCAAAATCAACTTCTAAAGATAAGGCTAAACCTCCTGCAAAAGGCTCAAAAACTCCTCCGGTTAAAGGCAAAAAAGGAAAATAGTATTAAAAAAAGCAAAGAATGGTGGTGAAATTTTCTCCCTCCATTCTTTGCTTTTTTTAATATAATCAGATACTTTTTCTATTCTGTAAGTGCATAGACCTTCTTATGCTTCACATTATAGATTCCATCATATTTTGCTTTATTCTCTTCAAAAATCACATGACTTACATTGATAATCGTTACCCCTTCAAGTCTTAATAGTTCTTCTTCTATTTCTCTTGCCTTAACCATATCAAGTGAAGCAAATGCTTCATCAAGTAAGATAATGTCTGCCTTGCCTAGAAGTCCTCTAGCAATAACAATACGGCTTCTCTCACCACCAGATATATTCTTGCCATTCTCAAAAATCATCATTTCTAAGCCTTGTTCTTGTTTGTCTATAAAATCTTTAAGCCCCGCCTTTGAAATAGCCTCCCAGAGTTCTTCTTCAGAGTAATCCTTATATAAGGTAAGATTATTCCTTAGGGTATCTTCAAAAATGAATACTTGCTGTTCTACATTGGCAAGTGTCCCAAAGTATGTTTCTTTCTGAATATCTTTTAAAGGATTGCCATCTAGCCATATGGTTCCTTCAAGTGGGTTAAAGTATTTTCTTAGAAGCTTTAGCAACGTAGATTTTCCTCCACCACTTGGCCCAACAATTAGATACTTGCCCCCCTTTTTCAAACTCAGATTAATCTTCTCTAAAACTAATCCTTCTTCATAACCAAAAGAAACCTCCTCAAATCTTATCTCTTGTTCTAATCCCTCTATCGCCACTGTTTCCTCATAACTCTTCTCATTTTCAAGGGTTGCCTCAACCTTCTTAACTAAATCTTTTACAGTGAAAATCTTGGGTATGGCTTCCGTCATCATATTTAGTGGTCCCATCATACGTTGTAACCCCTGTATGATAAGTACTGTTCCACCCACACTTGCCTGACCACTTAACGCAAGGTACCCTGCTATACAAGTGGCAATATTAATATCAAAATAAATGTTAACAGTCTCAATAGAATAAATACAAGATAGTAACTTATCTATGACATAACCTTTACGCTGAACGCCTTCACTCTTTTCGTAGAAGTTATCTCTAATACGGTCTTGTAAGTTATTATTCTTGATAATATGAAAAGCAGATAATACTTCTTTAATATAGGCCGTATAACCATCAAATAAATCACTTCGTTCTTTGGTCTGCCTCGCAACAGGCTTCGCCGTTTTAAGCGATATAATCAAGTTGATACCCATTATAACCGCTACTAAAATAAGCATCCATGAATTCACTGTGACTACAATCCATACCCCTACTAAGAAAGAAATAGCCCCTTCACCTATGGTATAAATAGTATCTATTAAATGGGTCTCTAATGTATTAAAGTCATTGGTTAAGCTTGAAATGTACTTTGAATTATTTTCCTTATGAAACTCACTAATATTTTTATCAAAAACCTTGCTTATGTAATAGTTTTTGAGCTTCTCATTTGCCTTTTTCTTGTACAAGTTCTTAGCTAAAGTACTAACTACTGCTATAGGAACTAATGCCGCTGCTATCACTATAACCATCATGCCCTTTTCCTTGAACTGTAACATATTCTTACTTAAGGCTAAGTCTAATAGGTCCATCATCCGGATAAACAAATAACCTTCTAATACCGCCAAAAGACCTACAGCTATTATAGCTAATAACCAATAGGGAACAACTTGGTATAACCTTTTTAGCATACACTCACCTCCTCAAAATACTCCTTACCTGTGTAAGTATGCACTCTACCATTTCTAAGTTCTAACACATAATCATAATCCTTTGTCACGCCTTCATAATAACGGTGACTAATAGCTATCACACTACAGTCTAACGCTAAGAAATCCTTCTCAATCTGCCTTCCTAATTCATAATTAAGACTTGATGTACCTTCATCTATAAAGAGTATTTCGGCCTCTTTTGCGATAGCTCTTGCTATAGAGATACGCTGCCTTTGGCCACCTGATAGATTCTTACCATTTTCAAGTAGTACTTCCTCTATCCCATTTTCTTTTTCTTCCAAGAAACTTGTAAGCCCTGCATGTATAATGGCCTCATCAACTTTCTTTTCATCTATTTCTTTGTATAAGGTAATATTATTTTTAATGGTATCCTCAAATAGAAAGACTTCTTGATAGATAAAGGCTACCTTTTCATTAAAGGACTTTTCATCTATCGCCTTGTAGTCTATACCATCTACTTGGATACTTCCACTGTAGTCTTCATAAGTCATAGACAACAGTTTCATAAGGGTAGATTTACCCGCTCCACTTGCTCCTTTGATAAGATACTTCTTCCCTTTTTCAATAGTAAAGCTTACCTGATCCAGTATCTTATTGCCTTCATAATCAAAGCTAAGCTCCTTCACTTCTATTACTTGTTGGAAATCAAATCCTTGAGTGCGGTCTTCCTTATTTCCCTCTATATCTTCGCTTCTAGTAATCTTGTTATAAATAACATTTGAAGACCTCATCACATTGATAAGAGGCAAGACATCCATCAGTGGAAATGCCATATTATTCGCTAGCGAAAAGAGAAACATAGCCTTCCCGAGGCCAAGTCCAGCTTCAATTTCTATACCCAAATAGAGAATCACCACAACCAAGATTATGTAACTTAAAAAGACAATTATATTTCTTTGAAGTTCACTGTATGTATTAAAAGCAAACTTCTTTCTTTCTACTCTTCTCATCTCTACTAAGTTCTTGGATAAGAACTTCTCTTCTATATTATTTAGTTTCAGAATTTCTAATCCATTAAACGTATTACTCATACTCACCGTAAAATCTTCATTTTCCTTAGAAAATGCTTCTTGCAACGTAACAGTCTTTTTAGCAAATATCTGTGATACACCTAGAAGTACTAAAGATATAGCAAACATTCCAAGCGCTAACTTTCTATCTATAAACAGCAATGTAATGAGGCAACATGCATACAGTCCACCTCTAAAGATAAAGCTTACAAGACTTTGAAAGAATTTAGCTTCAACAATATTAATGTCATTGATTAAATGAGAGATATAAACCTCCTTAGACCGTTTACTAAAGTTCTTGTAAGACAGGCTTATCACTTTCTCAAAAGCTTCTTTTCTAATATCTAATAGCGTCTCTCTCATATAACCTATACGTAGCATCCTAGAAGCAAAGAAAAGCCCCCCAGATACAAAGACTGACCCTATAGCTAATATCATAATCTGAATAAAGTAAGCTTTATCTCCTTTCTCAATTGCATTAAAAATTAAAGAAAATACACTAATTTGCAAAAAACTATCCACAACAAATAAGAAACTTGCGAATACATATACACAGAATCCCCATTTTCTTCTTAATAAAAGTTCTTTCATTTTTAACTCCTCTCTGTTAAGCCACTTCTAATCTCTTTATCTAACCTATTTTAAAACAGCAAAAAAGCTGCAAGAAAAGACACTTTTCCTACAGCTTTTACACATACCTATACACCCAAATAGACTGCTTTAATTAAACCAGTCTATTCATCTATATATCTGCTGAGGAAAATAAATTCATCTTATTTTATTTTCCTCCTAAATTCAATTTTTTCTACTTTATATTATCATATATATTTCTATAAGTCTAGTTTTTTCCTAATATTATGCAAATGGGTTTTCTGCGTGGTATAACATACCTTTTGGCTGATTGAAGTCAATCTCTTCTACTGGTACCCCAATATATTTAAATACTTCATAAATAGATTTTCCAAAGTGTCCAAAAGCGACTGCCCCATGATGTGGATAGTTCTTTTGAATAAGTACATGTCTGTAGAAACGTCCCATCTCAGGAATAGCAAATATTCCAATTCCTCCGAAAGATTTTGTTGCTACTGGCAATACCTCTCCTTGTGCAATATAAGCTGTTAATCTAGCATCTGCAGTACTTTGTAATCTATAGAATGTAATTTTACCAGGTATAATATCGCCTTCTAGAGTCCCTTGTGTTACTTCCTCTGGTAAGCTTCTTGCCATAATCATTTGATGTTCCATACTACAACTTGTTAATTTACTAGAGCATGTATTGCCACAATGGAATCCCATAAATGTATCTTTTTGTGTATAGTTATAGTTTCCTTTAATAGATTCTTCATACATATCATTTGGTACTGTATTATTGATATCTAATAAAGTTACAGCATCTTGGCTAATGACACCACCAATGAATTCACTTAAAGTTCCGTAGATATCTACTTCGCAAGATACTGGAATTCCTCTACCTGTCAGACGGCTATTTACATAGCAAGGTACGAACCCAAATTGTGTTTGGAATGCTGGCCAACACTTGCTTGTTAAGGCAATATACTTTTTATATCCTCTGTTTGCTTCAATCCAGTCAAGAAGTGTTAATTCATATTGAGCAAGTTTAGGTAAGATTTCTGGCTTGTTATTACCTATGCCTAATTCTCTTTCCATATCCGCTACGACTTCTGGAATACGTGGGTCATTCGCATGTTTATTGAAAGACTCAAATAAATCTAACTCAGAGTTTTCTTGTATTTCAACATTAAGATTGTAAAGTTGTTTAATAGGTGCATTACATGCTAAGAAGTTATGTGGTCTTGGACCAAAACTAATAATCTTAAGATCAGTTAAACCAACAACTGCACGAGCAATTGGGATAAATTCATTAATCATATCAGCACATTCTTCTGCATTACCAACAGGATATTCTGGAATATACGCTTTAACATTACGAAGTGCAAGATTGTAACTAGCATTTAACATACCGCAGTAAGCATCACCACGTCCACCGATTAAGTCATTTTGAGTTTCTTCTGCAGCACCAATGAACATTTTCGGCCCATCAAAGTGTTTAGCTAAAAGTGTTTCAGCAATTTCTGGTCCAAAGTTTCCAAGATATACACAAAGTGCATTACAACCTGCATTCTTGATATCTTCTAGCGCCTGAACCATATGTATTTCACTCTCAACAATGCAAATCGGACACTCATAAATATCTTCTGTATTGTATTTTTCTTTATACGCTTTTACTAAAGCTTCTCTTCTGCCTACTGAAAGAGATTCTGGAAAACAATCACGGCTTACTGCTACAATTCCTAATTTAATTTTTGGTGCATTCATCATTATTTTAATCCTCCATAGGTTTAATTTATTTTTATTTTTTATTTAATACAAATGTTTTCGCCCACTAGACCAACTGGCATACCTTCTGGTAACTGACCTCCATCAGCATGACCTAAAAGCCACTTATTCGTTGCTGCAAGGTAACAGTCTTCACCTTCTGTATGTGTTTTTTCTAAAGGATAGTTAGTACCTTTGGGTAGTATAATAACGACACGGAAACCTTCTTCTCCTGCATTACAAGGCGCATAGTGAAGTGTCGTCGCATAAATCTCTACCGCACATCCTTTGGGAAGTAAAAAAGCTTCTACTTTAGAAGTATCATATGTGAAGTCTTCTGTAATATCTTGCTGAGAACCTAATAAGAGTATGGCATCTGTAGCTGCTACATTGATTTCTGAGCTTCTATGATACTCTAGTGCATTTAACATGTAATTGTTACCGTTACAATATCCTATCTGAATAGGCATCTCACCATAAGCAGCTACTTGTAGCTGATTAAAAACTTCTAGGCTTTCAAGCTCTGCCGCAGAGGGTACATAGACTACGTCTTGTGTAACAGGTATTTCTTGCATTTTTTGGATAAGCTCTACAAAATCAATATCTTTGATAACTTTCCCATACTTTTTAAAGTACTCATGTGTAATTGGGTAGATTTCCATTTTTGTCTCCTACTTCCTTATATGATTTTATTAAATAGCTCTTTACAAGCTGGGTAGATTTCTTTAAATTGTGCATAACGCCTTTCGTATTTAGCAGCAACCTCCGGTGTAGGCTCTACCGTATCAATTACTTTTACAATTTTACTTGTAGCTTCTTCTACACTGCTATATTCCCCACAAGCCACTGCTGCAAGGATGGCCCCACCTAAAGCAGGTCCCTCTTCACTATCAATAATATCTACTTTAATATTTAATACATTTGCTATGATTTGTCTCCAAAGAGGACTTTTGGCTCCTCCCCCACAAATCTTAGTTCTTTCAATCTGAATACCTAATGATTTAGCCACTTCAAAAGAATCTCTAAGTGCAAAGGCTACCCCTTCTAATACTGCTTGTGTCATCTCTGTTCTAGAAGTATCCATTGTCATCCCGATAAATGTTGCTCTTGCATTAGGATTATTATGTGGTGAACGTTCTCCCATAAGGTAAGGCAGGAAATATATATGATTTTCGCCTAGTTTATTAATCTGAGATTGTTCTTCTGCATAGTTCTTTGTACCTATAATGTCATCCATCCACCATTTATTACAGGAAGCTGCACTAAGCATACATCCCATCAAGTGATAATAGCCATCCGCATGTGCAAAGGCATGTAAAGCATTATATTTATCTACTCCGAATTTTTTAGAAGATATGAAGATCGTTCCACTTGTGCCAAGTGAGATATTACACATTCCCTCTCCAACAGTCCCCGTACCTACTGCCGCTGCTGCATTATCTCCAGCTCCTGCTACTACTTTACAAGTAGCTAAGATACCTAGTTGCTCTGCAATCTCTGGCAATACTGTCCCTACTACTTCATAACTTTCATAAAGACTTGGTAGTTGGTCTATTGTAATACCACAAATATCACACATTTCTTTAGACCAACATCTATTTTTTACATCCATTAAAAGCATCCCAGACGCATCAGATACATCTGTACAATGAACCCCTGATAATTTGTATGCCAAGTAATCTTTTGGAAGCATAATTTTACTAATTCTTGCAAAGTTTTCTGGCTCTTTGTTTTTTATCCAGAGTATCTTAGGTGCTGTAAATCCTGTAAAAGCAATATTCGCTGTATACTCGGATAATTTTTCTTTACCAATCATATCGTTGAGATAATCACATTCTTCATATGTTCTTCCATCATTCCATAATAAAGCAGGGCGAATCACTTCATCCTTTTCATCTAGAATAACAAGTCCATGCATTTGTCCACCAAAGCTAATACCTGCTATTTGAGATTTATCACATTCTTCTAATAGCTCTTTTAGCCCCTCCATCGTTTTCTCGAGCCAATCCTCAGGTTTTTGCTCTGACCAACCTGGATTTGGAAAGAAAATAGGATATTCCTTAGAAACAGTTTTTTGGATGTTGCCTATGGCATCAACTAAAAGTAATTTAACTGCTGATGTCCCTAAATCAATACCTATGTATAACATCTATACACCTCTTTCGGCCTTATATTAATATTTTGTTTGCTAAATTTATATACTTCTTCTAATTTTGTGCTCGTGCACTTTTTATAATCATAACTCTAAAAAATCTTAAAATCAATAACATATTTTATAATTCATTGAATTAACTAACATTTCTCCTATTTATACTATTTATCTATCTCTTATTTAGATACTTCTTACAACAACGTGCTCGTGTATCATTTTCTCACTCACTATATTGACACTACCGTTTTACTATGCTATCTTTGATGATAACTAAAACTTAATTAGAATAAGGTGGATTCTTATGATTACAATAAAAGAAATTGCTGAAATAGCCGGCGTATCACGAGGTACTGTGGACCGAGTTCTTAATAACCGAGGCTCTGTTCATCCCAAAACAGCTAAAAAAATTAAAGAACTTGTTGAAACACTTAATTATGTACCAAACAAAGCAGGCGTTACTTTAGCCGCTCAGAAAAAGAATTTAAAGTTAGGTATCATCTTATTTAATTCGCGTAATCCTTTCATCGATGAATTGATACAAGGTATAGAAGCTAAAACCACTGAACTCTCAAGTTATAATTGTAGTATCATTATGAAACAGGTGAATTTTGATGCTTTAGAGCAAGTAGCTGCTATCGATGAGCTAATCTCTAAAGGTATTAACGGATTAGTCCTTACACCTTACAATGATTTACTTATCTCAAATAAAATCAATGAACTAAGTGAAAATGGTATTCCTGTTGTTACTACTAATACTGATATTGAAAATTCTAAACGTTTGGCTTATGTGGGTAGCCACTACTATCGTTCAGGTGAAACAGCTGCTGGGCTTATGGCACTTATGACTTCCGGAAAAGTTAATGTAGGTATCGTTACAGGCTCTTCTAAAGTACTTTGCCATACAGAACGTATCGCAGGCTTTAAGCACCAGTTACTAAATGACTATCCTAATATCCACATTGTCGATATTATTGAAAACAACGATGATGAAGTAGAAAGTTATACACGTACTTTGGATTTACTCAAACACTCTCCTGAAATTAATGCACTCTTCTTTACTGCTGGAGGTGTTTATGGCGGTTGCCGTGCTGTACAACATTTAGGCCTACGAGACATCAAAATTATTACTTATGATAAAGTAGATACAACTATTCAGATGTTGCAAGAACACATCATTGATGCCACTATTTGTCAAGAACCCTATGTCCAAGGTACTAAGCCCTTTGATATTTTATTTAACTATTTGACCACTGGAAATCTTCCTGAAACAGAATACCACTATACTTCTATCGATATCCGTATCAAGGAAAATCTCTAGATATTATCACTTTCTATCTTACACATCCTGAAAAACTTCCATTTACTTGAGATATTCCTTTACTTCTTATATACTAAGAAAGACTTATTATTATCTTAGGAGGCTAATATGACTATCTCAAGTTTTTTCAAGCTCGTTGAAATACAAACTAAAGTCGCAAGTGTGATTCCTTTTATATTTGGGACAAGCTATGTTCTTTACAAGTTTGATACTTTCAATTTATCTAGTGCTATTTTACTGTTTTTATCTATGCTTATCTTTGATATGACTACGACTGCTATCAATAATTATATTGATTATAGGCATGCTATCAAAAAAGAAGGCTATGGCTACGAAAGTCATAATGCTATTGTACGTGATAACTTAAATCCAAAAGTCGTTCGATTAGTTATCTATACGATGCTTCTTATCTCATCTTTATTAGGTCTTATTCTCTTTTTAAGTACTAATATTATTGTGCTCTTATTAGGTATATTTTGCTTTATCATTGGTATTATCTACTCCTTTGGGCCTATTCCTATTTCGAGAACACCTTTTGGAGAAATCTTTTCGGGGCTTACCATGGGATTACTCCTTACATTTATAAGTATTTATATTCACATTTTTGATCAAGATATTATTCTACTAGCAATAGATTCTACTCATCTAAGTGTAAGCCTTAATTATGGTGTACTCATTTCACTATTTATCATTACACTTCCGCTAGTATCTGGTATTGCAAATATCATGTTAGCTAATAATATTTGTGATATGGAAGATGACTTACATAACAAACGTTATACTCTCCCACTTTTCATAGGGAAAGAAGCTTCTATTAAGCTTTTCATTACACTTTATTTTATAGGTTTTGGTGCTATACTTCTTGGTGTTATCCTAGGTATTTTACCATGGGTATCACTTATTACACTTCTCACACTTAAACCTGTTATAGACCACTTAAACCAATTTAAGGCTGTGCAAAGTAAGGAACATACTTTTATTTTAGCTGTTAAAAACTTCTTAATTGTGAATGTGACTTATGTATTTACCATCATACTTTGTATTTTATGTGAGTTATTAGCTAATATAATATGAAGCTAAATAAAATAGAGGTTAATCATTTATACATTTATAATGATTAACCTCTATTTTATTTAACTCCATTATCTTTATACACGCGACTACATATAACAGCTGTAAGCGGTGAAACAATTACAAGTCCAATACATCCCACAAAAGTATGTAATACTTCTGAGGCAATAGATTTGGAATTAAGTATATTAAGTAGTGGTGTCCCCTGTGCCATATAGACCATCATCACTGCTATAAAGCTTCCCATATAAGCTAAAAGTAAAGTTGTTGCCTGAGTCCCTACTACTGATTTCCCAATATTCATACCTGATAGTAGTATCTCTTTCCTAGTGATATCAGGCTTTTTATCTATAACTTCTTCTATGGCTGCTGAGATATCAATAGACAAATCCACCATAGCCCCTGAACAAGCTAGATATATAGATGCCTGATAAATAAGTGTTAGATTTAAATCTTGAAATCCTGCATAAAGTAAGGACTCTGACCAATTCATAACACTTCCATGAATATTAAATAATGTCCCAAACCCTATAGCCATAAAACATGTTAAAAACGATGCACAAACAGAACCCAATATAGCACAATAAGCCTTCTTAGTAAATCCAGCTACCAAGATAAGTGTAACTGTCGCCATCGTAATACCAATCACTAAACTTAACAACATAGGATGATAACCTTTAAGCAACATAGGAATTAAAATTTTCCAGATACAAAGTAGACTAAATACAAAAGATATAATGGTACGAATACCCGTTGTCCCCGAAAAGGTGATAAGTGCCACTGCAAATAATAATGCCAGCATAATCTCCAGGTTTAATCGATAATGATCCACCATATTAGCAAATACTAGCTCACCAGACTCTGATTTCTCTAAGAGTACAAAAGCCATATCGCCGACCTGAAATATCTTATCAAACTCAAGCTTTCCTGTCAGCAAGTTCTCTGCTTCAATCACTTGCCCTTTATAACTCCCTTGCAAAACCTTTATCTCACACCTCTGACTCCCCTGCCGAATAAGTCCATTATCATAAACAGTCGACTCATCCGTACTAATAACCTTCGCCTTAACTCCCTCAGAGTTAATATATATTTGCTTCTCAAATCCAGTTGGAATAACTAGTAAAATGCCAATCATAATCAAACAAATTATTGAAAATACAACATTCTTATCCCTAAGATATTTATTCATCCACTTCATATTACTTCTCCTATGTCCTACTAGTCTTCACACTACTTTGGTATGTCCTTTATCTTTATCTCTTAACAGTCGTCATCTACCATCTAGATAACCTAGCATGAGGTGATAGCTAGATATCTATCACCTCATGCGGCCCCATCAAGAAACTACTGTTAAACCTTCCTTACTTTAATTCACAAATCTCCACCAACTTCTTAAAGATATCCGTATTATCATAACTTCCATTAAACACCTCTGCTCCTGCACCCATAGCATAAACTGGAACTGGCACCCCAGTATGTGCATAAGAAGTCCATCCAATACCGGCTTTATTATTAAGAATATGAGTTAAAGAAACAGTAAGTGGCTCATAACTTCCATAAAGAATTTCTGCCTCTTGATCTTTTTTACGCTCCTGCGTATCTTTCATTGTTTCTTCAAATCCATTTTTCAGCTTTTTGTACTCATAGTCTGTAAGTACTAAGTTAGCATTATCAGCCTTACTTGCATCTACATCATTAGAAGTTATAAGTCCAAAGTTCTTTTTGATAGTTGGAAGCATCTCTTCAAATGTTCCTTTTGCTTTCCCTTCGGCAACCGCTGTTTTGTACTCACCTAATAATTCATCAAAAGCAACATAAGACATTTTTTGATTATCTAAAATAGTAAAGGCTGTATCATAGCCAGTTGTTGCTTGCCCGATTGTCATACCACCTGTTTCATGGTCTCCAGTTACTACAATAAGTGTTTCATCTGGATGCTCTTTTGCAAAATCCATCGCTACTTGAATGGCTTCATCAAGTGCTATAACATCTTGAATATTAGACCTTGCATCATTTGCATGCCCTGCCCAGTCGATTTTTCCCCCTTCAACCATCATGAAGAATCCATCTTCATTATCTAGTACATCAATTCCCTTTTGTACAAAGTCTTTAAGTCTTAATGAATCTTTCGCTGTATCAAGGTCATACTGCATAGCTTGTGAATCTTGTAATATAGGGCTGATTGCATAAACTTTACCTGATTCATTATTTAAAGAGAGAATGTCTTCTTTTTCATTTACAATCTTGTATCCACTATCTTGGATAATCTCATAAGCACTTTTTTGATCTTTATTTTTGCCTGTTGGTTGTGCAAGTGCCCCCCCTGCAAAATAATCAAAATCACTATCCGCTAATTGTAAAGCAATATCATACATACTTCCGCGAGATGCCACATGTGCATAGAACGCTGCTGGTGTCGCATGGTCAATTGACACACTACTTACAATACCAACCTTGTATCCTTCCTCTTTAAGTTTTTCACTAATATTTTCTGGAGCTGTTCTCTTATCCACTTCAAGTCCAACTACCCCACTATGTGTTTTGATTCCACTTGATATAGCTGTTGCTGTAGATGCTGAGTCTGGACAAAATGATGTCGCATCTTGTGTTGTTGCTGAACCAACTACGGGAAACTGAGTAACCGCTAATTTATCAAGTGCTACTCCAGACTTATTTTTTGAACCTAAGTAAACTTGTGCTGCATTAAGTTGCACATAAGACATTCCATCTCCAATGAATGTAAAAACATATTTAGGCTTCTTATATGTAGTTTTAATTGTTGTTTCCCCATTACTATTTACTGTGCTTGTGACTGTACTTGCTGATAAGGTACTTACCCCTGCTAATATTGTAGATGCAACTAATACGCATGCTAATGTTCCCATTAATTTTTTTCCCATTTTCATTTTGTACACCCTCTATTTCTTTTTATTTTAATTTATTTTCTTGTTATTCTTCTGCTTTATTATATTTTTTGCATGTTAAGTCTATATTATTAACTAGTTAGTTTAATGTTATACTATTGTTAAATCTATGTGAGTAAGTAAAATAAAAGCCCCACAGACTAGATTTCTCTCTACTCTACAAGACTTTCATTATAATTCTTATTCTAATTATTCTTTTTTACTTTCACCTTTAATACAAAAACACCTGCTGCTGCGACGCTTAATGTGCCAAGTAGTATCCATTTATAATCTTCAATAGGCTGTGTGACTACTTCACCTTTTTT
>JAVVPO010000059.1:0-3168 GCA_036655715.1 Cellulosilyticaceae bacterium
TGCATGGGCCCTTGTCAATGGACAATAGAGGGATTAAGTGATATAATAATGTTCATTAATAAAGCCTTATACTGATTAAGGTAATCATAAACCAAAGAAAAAATGAATCGTATAAGAGATACAACATGTATGCCTTAAGAAGGGGGAACGGGTAAGTTGATAAATATGCATAAACTAGTTCTAGAAAATATACCGTGTCCTATTTGGATTCAGCATATTGACTCTACAATTATTTTTTTAAATAAAGCCTATGAAAAAATGTTTCATGTAAAGGCAGAAAACATAATAGGTAAAACAAATAGAGAAGCCTTTAATGAAGAGACTGCAAAAATTTATAATCAGCAAATGAATAGTTGTTTAGAAAGTGCGAGTGTTTACATCGCAGAAGGAATAATTGATGGTGTTTTTGTAGAATCCTATATATTTCCTTTGCTAGATTATAAAGGGGAAGCGCAAGGTGTGGCAGGAGTTATTATAGATGTTCATGATAGAAAAGATAGAGAAATAGAACTAGAAAATCAAAAAAATATTTTAAGAATCATTATTGATGCAGTACCTGAAGCTATTTTTTATAAAGATAAAGAAAGTAAATTTATAGGATATAATAAAAATTTTGCGGAGTTTTATAATAAAAGAGGAATTGAACAGATTATAGGTAAGACAGATTTAGAAATTTATGGAGATGAAGAAGTAGCTGCGCAATTCATAGAGCAAGATAGAGCTATTATGAGTCAGAAAGAAGCTAAGTATTTCGAATATACCATAAAAGATAAAGAAGGAAATATATCTACAGAAGAAAACGTAAAGATTCCTGTCATTGATGATAATGGACAAGTTTGGGGACTTGTAGGTTTATCAAGAAACATAACAGAGCGAAAAAAGTTAGAGAAAAGACTTAGATATCTAAGTCAAACCGATATGTTAACAGGACTGTATAATAGATATAGCTTTGAAAAAAAAATTAAAGAACTTAATTATGAGCAGTACCTTCCTTTAGGCATTGTCATGGGAGATGTGAATGGACTAAAACTGGTTAATGATACGCTAGGTCATTTAGAAGGGGATAGGTTACTAAAAGATATAGCAAGAGTATTAAACGAAGCCTGTGATCAGAAAGGCTTTGCTTTTCGATGGGGTGGAGATGAGTTTATTATTTTATTGCCTAATCATAACGATAGTCAATGCGAAAATGTTATCGGCAATATATTGCATGAGTGTAAAATGTGTGATTATAAATTAATACAATTAAGTATTGCCCTAGGTGAGACTGTTAAATTTACTTTAGAAGAAGATATTTATGAATGCCTTAAAAAAGTAGAGGAAAAAGTCTACAGACAAAAATTATTAGAAAAAACCAGTATTAAAAGTTCTATTATGGAGTCTCTTAGAAAAAGTTTAGAAGAAAAAAATATGGAAACAGATGAGCACACAGAAAGAGTTGTAATGCATGCTTTAGCTATAGGCAAAGAACTGGAGTTTAAGATTTCAGATTTAGATGAACTAGCTTTAGTTGGTAAGTTACATGATATAGGTAAGATTGGCATTGGTGAAGAAATTCTATTAAAGGCTGGGAAACTTACAGATGAAGAGTATGAAGTGATGAAAACTCATGCAGAAAAGGGATATCGTATTATTAATGCATCGAGTGAACTTGTAAATGTGGCAAAATGTGTTTTAACCCACCATGAAAGATGGGATGGTAACGGATATCCTTTAAGATTAAAGGGCGAAGAGATTCCTTTGATGGCAAGAATCATAAGTATTGTAGATGCTTATGATGTGATGACACATGATAGAGTGTATAAAGTAGCTATAACGCATGCAGCTGCATTAATAGAGTTAAGAAATGGTAGTGGAATACAATTTGACCCTAAACTTGTTGAACATTTTATTAAGTATATTCAAGGGATAGAATAAGAGAAGCTGCGTAGAGGCATAAACGAGATTTTTATATTAAAATAGGCTCTCTGATAGAGGGCTTATTTTAATATAAAAGTATAAGACTGATAAAATTGTAGAAAATATACCTGTAGTGTATAATGAATAATAGACTACGAGGGCTAGGGGAGCTTAAAGTAGTTTGATAAGAACACAGGTAGCAGATACATAAAAGTAGAATAACTTAGAAGATAACATAACTAAACCTATTCAGAAGGAATAACTAAGAGGTGTAGGGACTCGTGAATAAACAAAAGATTAATAAAGGAAATATGACATATATTATAGTTGATAAAAAGATTAAAATGTATTACATCACACAAGATATAGAAAATGCTGAAAGTATGAGCCGAATATGTGAAGTGAACACCATTAGTTTAAATGAATTAACTCCAGATGAATTTATAACGCTTATTCATACTAGTGAAAAGGCTAAAGAAAATATGTATGTTACAGTAACTAATAATGATCCAGAAGGAGAACGGATAAGGGAACAGCTTAATAAATGTTTTAAAGAAAAAGATGTTTTGTTTATAGATTGTCATATGCTAAGAACAGATCGTACAGTGAGAGATTTTAAAGAATATTGGATAAAACATTATGGATAGAAAACAGTTAGGGACTAGACGCGAATCTAGTCTTTTTTATATTGGAAAAATATTTTATACAAAAAGTTATAAGTATTAAATATAATTTTTATAAAGTATAAATTAATAATATTTCAAAATATAAATTAGACAAATTGACTAGTATAAATTGTGTGCTGATAAAACACTTGTATAAAACATTTATATAAGTGTTTTTTAATATACATAAATATAAAAAATGTTATTTTATATTTACAAATATATTTTTTTTGTGTAATATATATATTAAATCATTTTTTGATAGATATATTAAGGTAAATTAAACGAATCAATTAATTGAAAAGTTATAAAAATTATAAAAGAATAATAAAAAACAAATTATTGATTTGACAGAATATGGACTAGAGAGGGATTAATAGATGAACAGTATATTAAAGAAAAAGGCAGTAGCACTTTTAACCATTTCAGCTATAGGTTTACAAAATGTAGGCGTAGTTCAAGCGCAAGTGAGCAGCCATTTACAAGAAAAGATATTTTTAACACAAGATAGTACTAGTGAAAATAATGAGGAATTAGAGAATAATCTATCAGAGGATGAAGAAGAGAATATTACTAATCCACCAGAGGATGAAGAAGAGAATAT
>JAVVPO010000059.1:3268-16634 GCA_036655715.1 Cellulosilyticaceae bacterium
CAGAGGATGAAGAAGAGAATATTACTAATCCACCAGAGGATGAAGAAGAGAATATTACTAATCCATCAGAAGATAAAAATGAGGATATAATTAATCCTCCGGTAGGTGAAGAAGAGAGTGTGGTTCC
This sequence comes from Cellulosilyticaceae bacterium, assembly GCA_036655715.1. Lineage (GTDB taxonomy): Bacteria > Bacillota > Clostridia > Lachnospirales > Cellulosilyticaceae > JAVVPO01. The sequence goes on from JAVVPO010000059.1 coordinate 3,396, forward strand.
GCCTATAGAGACAGAAATACCCCCAGTAGTTGAACTAGAAGAAAGTACATTTATTTCATCTACAGGAGAAATAGAAAATCCAGATAATTTACTTCAGAACGGCACATTTGGAGAAATAGAAGCTTCAAATGACTGGGTTAAAGGGGTTAAACCTGTGGGCTGGAATGCCGTGAAAAGGGATGGTAGCCCTAAAATGCCAGAATTTGAAGTAATTCAAAATGAGATTAACAATAATTTGGTAAAGATAAATATAAAAGAAGAAAAATTAAGAGCTACAATAAAACATGCTGCTATTGAGGCATTACCTAATACCGAATATGAGTTAACGATAGATGCTAATGTGTTGTTAAAAGCTGGAGCTGATAATAAAATATCAGGTAATTTTGGCGTGCAAATTATAGAATATAAAAATGATGGTTCAAAAGTTACTTATACATCGAAGGATGTTTTTCCTAATTTTCAAGTTCAAAATACTAATGGATGGAAGACAATTAGTCAAAAGTTTGTAACAAGTAAAGATGCCATAAAACTAGAGGTTCAACTTTTAATAGGAGCAACAAATGTTGTTAGTGGTGGAACTATTGAATTAGATAATGTTGTTCTTACTGAAAATATTGCAGTAGCAGTTACAGGTGTAGCAGTAAATAATACACAAATAAAAGATGAAGTAGGGACTGAGCATTACTTAACTAGCAGCATAGTACCTGAAAATGCAACGAATAAACGTGTCACATGGACAAGTATGAATCCAGAAGTAGCTACAGTAGATGACAAAGGTAAAGTCACCTTAGTAAGTCGGGGAAGTACAGATATTGTAGTAACAACAGAAGATGGAGAATTTAGTGCAGTGTGTAAAGTTATCTCAGAAGGTGAGATGAATTCAGATAACCTATTAAAAAATCCAGATTTTTCAAAGGTAGAAAGTGGAGCGGATACAGAGATATGGGCGGAGGGTATAAAGCCTAGTCAATGGAATGCTAGCAAGTGGGGAACCTACACACCACCGAAGATGACTATTGCGGATATAGATGATAGAGAGAATGTCCTTAGTATGGAAGTTACAGATAGTAATACACGTATAACGGTATTACAGAGTGTAAATGTAGAGCCAAGTACAAACTATAAATTAAGTTTTGATGCGAATATTGAAGGTGTAGTAGGCAATGATTTTGGTATTCAAATTAAGCAATTTGATAATCAGAATAAAGAAATTGCAAGTGTAAGAAAAACTATATGCAAAACAAAAGATACCAAAGGATGGCAGGTATTAGAAGATGTTATTTATACTGAACCTAATGCGGCACGCATAGATGTGGTGATTATGGCAGGAGCGGCAGCACATCTTACAGCAGGAACTATGTTAGTAGACAACTTTAATTTAGAGTCTATTATAGTAGATGTAGAAGGTATCGTACTAGATAAATCAAGTATTTATGATAAAGTAGGGACAACACATAGACTTATTGCACAAGTAAAGCCTTCAACAGCTTCTAACCAAGAAGTTATTTGGACATCTAGTGACGATAATGTGGTAACAGTAGATGGTGATGGCAATCTAAATATGTTAAAACCAGGCAAAGCGACTATTACGGTAAGGACAGTAGATGGAGATCATACAGCAACTTGTGAAGTAACAGTAGTAGATAATATAGTTATAGACTCAATTAGTATGGAGAAAGATGCAACTCTTGAACTAGGTAGTAGTTTAAAACTTATCCCGGTTCTTGAACCAGTAGGAGTGCCTTTGGAGGCTGTAAAGTGGTACTCATCTAATGAAGATATTGCTACAGTAGATGAAAGTGGCAATGTAACACCACTCATGCCTGGGCAGGTGGTTATTACAGCAAGTAATCAAGAAGAAACAGTTAAAGCAGAATGTGTCATAACTGTTATTGATAAAATACATAATTATGTACCAAATGGCGGGTTTGAAGAAATAGACGAAAAAAATTCTAAACTGCCAAAAGGATATGCTTACTGGACACCAGAAGGTAGTGTAAAAGCAGGGTTAGATACAGATAGCTACAGAGGGCAATATAGTTTTAAAATAGTAGCAGAAGAGAGCTCTAGAACATCTGTTAATACAGCCAATATTGAGTTAAAGCCAGGAACATATCGTATAAGCTTATGGACGAAGATGAAGGATGTAAGTGCAAGTCAAGGTGTGAGATTCAGATATAACATTTTAAAAGAAGATGGATCTAAGTTAACAAATTATTCTACTGGGAAAAAAGTAGCAGAAGATTGGGAACAAATTAGTCTTATTGTAGAAGCTCCACAAGGAACAAAGAGCATAGATATCCAAACATTTTTTGAAACAGGAACAGGAACTGCATGGATTGATGAGATAAAAATAGAAGAGTGGAAACTTTTACAAAATGTAGATTTAGAAGATGAAATAACTATAGATTTAAGCTCAGTGGAAGATAGCAGCGGAGCAATCAACTTAGATAAGTTAAGTTACACCCTTAACCCAACCTTTACACCTGCCGATGTTTCTGATAAACAATTAGTTTGGCTAACTTCCAATGATCAAGTAGCTACTGTGAAAGATGGAGTAGTAACAGGGAAAAGAGCAGGCATAGCCACTATTACAGCTATGACACCTGATGGAAAGATTAAAGCAACGAGCAAAGTGACTGTGGCAGGAGTTCTACCAGAACAACTTGTTAAACCAGTTGAGAAGATAACCTTTATTAACGAAGAGGAAATAGTGCAACAGGGTACTAGTCTTAAGTTAAGTCCTAAGATTACACCAGAGGATGCAACATATCAAGATATAATATGGAGTATTTCTGATAAAGATATTGCAGATGTAATAGATGGTAGGGTAATAGCTAAAGAAGTTGGAACGGTAGTTTTAACGGCTAGTATACCAGATGGAAAGGTTAGTGGAAGTTGTAAGGTGGTTGTTACACCAAATGAAATGAATGAATTTGATGCTTTAAGACTTAAATGGAAAGAAAGACAAGTGGGCAAGGATCTCAATCAGGAAGATTTAGACATCCAAAACCTAATTAAAGCTAAAGAAAAGACTGCACTTAAGTATTGGGAAGACATGGATAAGAATACAAGTAGAATTTATCTATGGGAGGATGCAACAAACTATAGTAAGTCTGGGGATATTAAAGAATCCATTAGGCGTTTAAGAGAAATGGCTTCAGCAGCTACATTAGAAGGTTCTAGCTTATATGGGAATATAGAACTTATTAATGATGTTGTAGAAGGAACAATGTGGATTTATAATAATGCTTATAGCGAAGACCACTTAACGAAATATGACTGGTGGGATTGGGAAATAGGTATTCCAGGTAGTTTAAATGATATCTTTGTACTTGTGTATGAATACTTTACACAAGATGAAATATATGAAGTAATGTCTTTTGTACAAGATATTATTATGCCAGATCCATGGTATTCCGGAAATGCACAACAAGATTGGCGTGTAGCAACAGGAGCCAATCTAATTGATCAAATTAAAGTAGCTCTTGTGCCAGCGGTTTTATTAGAAGATGGTCAGAAAATAACTAAATCAGCAAGTTATCTAGGTAGTACTTTAGAATATGTGACATCAGAAGATGGATTTTATAAGGATGGTTCATTTGTGCAGCATACAGATGTACCATATACAGGGACTTATGGGGCGGTACTTTTAGATGGTGTAGCAATAATTATGGATTTCTTAGCAGGTACTAATTATGATATTAGTGAGGATCCTTCTATTGGTAATATTTATGAGATTATTGAGCAATCTTTTATACCTGTTATTTATAAAGGTGGCATAATGGATATGGTAAGAGGACGTGCAGTTGGTAGAGCTAATAGTGATATGATGAGCAATGGACGAGGACTTATAACTTCTATTGTGAAAATTGCTCAGGGTGCGCCAGAGCCATACCGATCAGAAGTTTTATCTATCTGTAAATACTGGATACAAGAAGCTAGAGCTCTTTATAGTTATCCTCCAATTGGAAATCCATATGCTATAGAGATGACTAATAAATTACTAGATGATACAAGTATAGAAGCAATGCCACTAGAGAACTTTTCAAAAGAATTCCCAATGATGAATAGAACTGCACATCATGCAGATAATTTTACTGCAGGAATTAGTAAAAGTTCTAAGCGCATACAAACTTATGAACTAACTAATGGAGAAAATCAAAAGGGATGGCATACTGGTGATGGGATGCTCTATCTATACAATAATGATTTAGGACAATTTGATGATTATTTCTGGGTAACGGTAGACCATAAGCGAATGCCAGGGACTACAATTGATACCAAACCAAGAGCATGGGGAGACCGACAAAATGGTGATGGTGAAACGAATCCAAAAAATGCATGGGCCGGAGGAACAAGCCTTGATGAGTATGGTGTCTCAGGAATGAATGTAAACTTAGTAGGAAGTGGATTAACAGCCAATAAATCTTGGTTCTTATTTGACGATGAAATCGTAGCAGTAGGTTCAGCTATTAATAGCAATAATGGTTATTCAGCTGAAACTGTTGTGGAGCAACGTAAAATTAATGGTGATAATTTATTCACTGTAAATGGAGAAATTAAGTCAGAGCAATTAGGCTGGTCAGAAAGTTTACAAGATGTTAATTGGATGCATTTAGCAGGGAATGTAGAAGGTTCTGACATTGGTTATTACTTCCCAGAAGCTGTGAAGGTAGAGGCTAAAAGAGAAAAGCAAGTAGGGTCATTCCATGAAATTAGTTTAAATAATGACCATACGAGTCATACAAGAAACTTTATGACAATGACTATAGACCATGGAGTGAATCCACAAAATGAATCTTATGTGTATGCATTACTACCGGGTAAAAGTGCTGAAGAAGTAGCAGACTATACTAAAACAGCAGATTTCAAAGTAGTAGCCAATACTAATGAACTTCATGCTGTAAGAGAAAATAGATTAGGCATGTTTGGAATAAATACATTTGCAGATGAAGAGGTTACAGCAGAGTACGTAACAGTAAACAAACCATCTTCTATGATGATTAAAGAAGGCTATGATTATCTAGAAATTGCTATTTCAGACCCAACATTTGATAATAAAGAAACGATTGAAGTGATAATAGATAAAGAAATAAAGAGTATCATTTCTAAAGATGACCGAATTGAAGTAGAGATTTTACCAGAAAGTACAAAACTTATCATAGATGTTAAGGGGTCAAATGGCAAAAGTTTTGTGACTAAGCTTGCAATAGAACCTTCTAGCCCAGAAAAACCCGAAGTTAAAGGATGTTATGAAGTAAGCTATCAAGATAGACAAGGTAATAAACTCGTAGCAGATGAAGTTAAATTGGACCTAAAACTAGGAACATATACAGTAAAAGCAAGAGAAATTGCAGGATATAAAGTGAGTGGGGAAACTGTCAAAGTGGTGGAACTCACAGAAGCTATGCCAACACAGCAAGTTGTATTTATCTATGATAAACAAACGACAAGTTCTGGTTCAGATGATACAAGTGATGATACAACAAATAAGGATGAGAATAATAAAGAAGAAGTTAAAGAAGAAGTAAGTGAGCAGATAATTATAAATATTGATAAAGATAAATTAGATTTACCAACAGTTAAAGACGGAGAGAGTAGCCAGATAAAGGACATTACTTCCCACTGGGCCAATGAATCTATTGTAAAAGTAGTTGAAAGAGGTCTGATGAAAGGTAAAACTAATGAATCCTTTGCTCCGAATGATACCTTAACTAGAGCAGAAATTGCAGTGATTCTAGAAAGAATGCTAGATACAAAAAATATTAAGCAAACTAGTGCATTTAAAGATATTAAAGGAAATGAGTGGTATGCAGAAGCTGTCTTAAAGATGAATGCAATAGGTCTTATTAATGGCTATGAAAATGAGAAATTTGCACCAAAGGAAAATGTAAAAAGAGTAGAAGTAATTAGCCTAATAGCAAGATTACTTGAGTATATTGGCGCTGATATTAGTGTGGAAAATCCAGAAGAGATATTAGCACAATATGGAGATGTGGATCAAATACCTAATTGGGCAAAGAAGCAAATTGCATGGTGTGTTCAAACAGGTATAGTGAGTGGTAATGAAAAAGGAAACTTAAGTCCTAATGAAGCAATGACTAGAGCAGAGATGGCAGTTGTCTTATCAAAGGTTTTAGATATAATAGAATAAAATTCAATGAAAAACTCTCTATCTAAAGGACTGGTTATAAAATTAGTTTCTTTAAGTATAGAGAGTTTTTCGTTAACAAATAAGTATGGTGGTGCTATAAGTAACTAAGAAGGGTTGCCGAGTTGGGAGACCTCATGTAAAATGATAATATAGCTGATAAAACAGCATGAAATAAAAGGAGTTCACAAACAAATGAATTTAACTAAAATAGAATGGCAAGGTTGGACTTTTGAAATACAAGGTGAAAAGCAAGTGTTTGGAAAAACTAAAGTAGAAGTGACAAAAGATGAGATTGAGGAAATGTTTTTTATAGAAGAAGATTATCTTACTGAAAAAGTATGTGAAAGATTATATGAGAATTATCTCTATGTCTATGCGTAATAGAGCTTTTAGGCTTTAAATGATAAGCTATTGTCTAGAATAAAATAGAGTAACTGTAAGGATATTTAGATGGAAAAGTGAATAACATAGGAACAGTATGACAAATTCTAGGGTGTTAAGAAACACCTGAAAATATAACAAGAAATAGGTGAGCGGTGATGAAGAGGATAAACCAAGCTGTTTTGTATTTGTTAATAGGGATGATGATGGGCATAAGTAGTATGAATGTATGGGCAAATAGTAATATGCCTGCGGGGACGTATCAATTAGAGTTAAATGGCATCAGAAAAAATGTGCCAGGAGGCATAGTGACTAGTGAAGGGCAAATGTTATTTCCACTTAGATGGTTAGCCGCAGAAATGGGAGCAAGTCAGGTAGAGTGGGATGCAAAAGAGCGCACGGTTACAGTAGAAGTCCCTGATTATTATGAGGAGCATCAGTATTTATCTTATTTGTCGGGGATAGAGCTAGGCAAAGGAAATAAGGACTATCCCTTAGCAAAACGATTAGAAGATTTAAAACTACCACCCTATCCACTAAGTGGTGATATAGCTAGTATGCTTCATGAAAGACCCATTGGCATAACTATTGCAGATGGTGATTTTAGTATCCCCTTTGTAGCCTATGACTATGAATTTATTGATGGAAAAATCTATGTCAGTAGTGATTGGTATAACACGATGTTTTTGGCACAGACGCAAATAGAGGGTGATGTCATTAAGATGAATTATCCTACAGAAATAGAAATAAAAGAAAAATTAGCAGAGTTAGAAGCTGTGACTATGCCTGTTACACCAGAAGAGGCAATAGCTCTGTGGATTAGAGGGCAACAAGTGCGTAGCGGAGCCCTTCAATATAGTGCTTTATCACCAGAACTTAAAGTAAGAGTTTTAGAGGGGAATTTAGGGTGGGTAACGGGCGGCTCAAGTCCTTCAGCTGGAGCAGTGGCAATAGTAAACAAAGAGCAAGTAGATAAGGACACTATGCGTTATACCATCGCAATAGATGAAATGTTGCAAGGTAAGATAAGTGGGACGATTACAGAAATATTAGAACTGAAAAAATATGAACAAGATGGTCATACTTATTGGTTGATTTCAGATGTAAAAGGGGATGAAAACTATTATAGCCTTTTACCAGATTCAAAGGAAAGCATACCTAAGTAGTAACGATACCCTTTAGGAGAACTTATAGTCTCTAAAGGGTATTTTTTTTGAAGATAATCTAACAAAAGGTTCTAATTTGAAAGGATAAGTGTATAGGATACTATAAAGGGAACTTTGTTTATAAGAGGGTGAGGAGGAGTGAGAATGATGAAAGATGTTGGCAAACAAAGCACAGGATATCGTGTTGTGAAAAATGGCAATAAGTTTAAGGTAAATAAGTTGATGGGAGAATATGACACCAAAAGAGAGGCTGTTTCGGCTATGTTAGAACTATTAAGGAAGGATAGCCATCTAAGAGAAAAAGAGGAAAAAATGCAGCGCATGAAGGGGCTTAGCCGCTATTTTTAATCCCAAAATAAAGAAAAAAATAAACTGAGAAAGATACTCAAATTAAGATAATGAGAACAAGCACTAACCGCATATGATAGATACTGGAGATTAATCTTATAGTATTTATTAATTAAATATGCTGGAGGAGTGCAGATGGAAGTCAATCAAATGGTTTTCAAAATGGTAGCTATTATTATCTCATTTTTGGCATTTGGAGTAGCGACGTGGCTTTATTATTGGGTTAAAGCAAGGCCTTCGGCTAATGAGCGGATTGCGGAAATAGGGCTTTTGATTCAGCAAGGAGCAAATACTTTTTTAAGGAGAGAATATAAGCTGTTAGCGCGGTTTGTTGGTGTAGTAGCTATACTTATTTTACTATTTTTACCTAAGCCTATCTGGCAAGGTGAGTGCATAGAAAATATATTTATGGCCTTAGCTTATATAGCAGGAACAGGTTTTTCAGCATTGGCTGGCAAAGTAGGTATTAAAATAGCAACGATTGCCAATATGAAAGCCGCAGAGGCGGCGCAGCAAGGCATTGAAGTTTCTTTTATGGCAGGATTTAGAGGCGGGGCTGTCATGGGAATGGCTGTAGTTGGGGGCAGTTTACTTGGCGTAACACTCATTGCTCTTCTGACAGATAGTGCAAGTACTATATTGGGCTTTAGTTTTGGCGCAAGTTCTCTCGCGCTATTTGCAAAGGCTGGAGGAGGCATCTTTACAAAAACTGCAGATATCAGTGCAGACCTTGTAGGTAAAGTAGAACTTGGTATTCCAGAAGATGATCCACGTAACCCTGCGGTTATTGCTGATAATGTAGGGGACAATGTAGGGGATGTAGCGGGAATGGGCGCTGATTTATTTGATTCTAACGTAGCGGCAATGGCAGCGGCTTTGGTTATGGCAACAGGAATTGATAAAGCAGTTGGCGGCACTATGAATGTTAGTCTGGTATTTTGTTATGCTTCACTAGGCTTATTAGCTTCTATCGTAGGTGTTATAACGGCAAGGCTTGGCAAGAATGGAGATCCTACTCATGCACTTAATAGTAGTACTTATGTAACAACAGCCATCTATGGCCTATTAACAGTGGTCGCAACATGGGCATTTCAATTTGAATGGCGTATATGGGGCGCTACAGCTATAGGACTTGTGGTAGGCGTTATTATTGGGATTGCAAGTGATTACTTTACAAACGATAAGAAAAAACCTGTTAAATACGTAGCCAATGCTTCTGAATCAGGTCCGGCTTTTACTATATTATCAGGTATGTCTTATGGATTCTTAAGTACAGTACCTGCTTTATTAGGGATAGGAATAGCTGCACTAGGTGCTTATAAATTATGTGAACCTATTGGTCCGGGGTATGCTATGTTTGGGATTTCGATGGCAGCAGTAGGTATGCTTTCTATCGTTGGTATGATTATTTCAAATGATGCTTATGGTCCTATTGTAGATAATGCAAGAGGGCTAGCTGAGATGGGGAAATTAGGTGATGAAGTATTAGAGATTACAGATGCTTTAGATAGTGCGGGTAATACGGTTAAAGCGATTACAAAGGGATTTGCTATTGCAGCGGCAGGGCTAACCGTTATCGCTTTGCTAGGTGCTTTTATGAGCCAAGTTAATGCGGCAGCAATAGAGCTTGGGCTTGAGCAAATTACAGGATTTGATATTATGAACCCATTAGTATTTTTTGGCTTACTAGTTGGGGCATCTATACCCGCTGTATTTTCAGCTATGCTGATGTTAGGGGTAGACAGAAATGCTCAACGTATGGTAGAAGAAATACACAGGCAGTTCAATGAAATTGTAGGGCTGAAAGAAGGTAAAGAGGGTGTACAGCCTGAATATGAGAAGTGTATAGATATTGCAACAAAAGGTGCACTTAAAGAACTTATACCAGCTGGACTTATGGCTATTATAGCTACTTTAGCTGTGGGATTCATAGGCGGTGTTCAAGCTATTGGAGGTTTTTTAACAGGGAATATCGTAAGCGGATTGCTACTCGCCCTTTTCATGTCCAATGCAGGAGGATTGTGGGATAACTCTAAGAAATATATTGAAGCTGGTAATCATGGTGGCAAAGGTAGTAAAGCGCATAAAGCAGCTGTCGTAGGAGATACTGTAGGAGATCCTTGCAAGGATACAGCAGGGCCTTCCTTAAATACACAAGTAACAGTAGTTTCTTTAATCGCATCACTGATGTCAACATTTTTCTTGGCCTTCTCATTATTTGGTTGATAAAGGTACTCTTTGGGTTGAAAAGCGATTATTAAAGCAGAAGTAGCACGAATAGCAAGAAAAACCTTGCCATCAAGGAGAAATACAGATAGGATATAAGAGACTAGCTAATCCTAGCCTAAATAGACTAGAAGGAATGAGAAAACTATGAGAAAATTAAAAGTAGAGAAACAAATCATCAATATAGATAAAGATATTGAGGCACTAACTAGAACTAAAAAATATTTATCTAATGCAGAAGAGATAGAGACTGTTAAGAAAACTTTAAATAGAGAAAGACAACTTTTAGTGCATGAATTATATGCAGAAGAAGGTAAAGCACGTATGCAATGCGCAGCCGTGATTGAAACTTTATTAGATAAAACATTAGAAAAAGAAGCACAACTAGAACTTCTAGAGCAGATTAAAGAAATATTTGGTAGAAGAGCTCCAGATGTAAGCAAAAGTAGCAACGGACTTAATGCTTGGCTGACTGAACTAGGTGCAATATGTGAATGGACTCAAAATGAAGGCACAGAGTGGGCTTCATTAGTTATTACAACTATAGCAGCTATGCCAAATAAATAAAAATAACAAAAAATACGCCTAAATGGGTTGAAGCTTACTACTCATTTAGGCGTATTTTTTGTGTAAAATGAAAAAGATTATTTAGAGATCAAGTATATAAGTGAATAATTCAGTGATAAAATAAGGTTTATAATTGATAAAAATAGTTATTAAAAAAATATTTTCTTTGTAGAATAATTTAAAATCAATTTAGTAACACTAAACAAAAAGATTTTAAAGGAGTGACTGAATGAATAGATTCAAACCACATGAACTATATGAAATATTTTCGGTAGTAGAAGAAGACGGCGTATTTGATTGTCCTATATTTACCTCTTTTTCAGGAGAACTACAAGCAGTAGATAAATGCCTTGCCTTGCCAGATCAAGATAAAAAAGCTATGCAACAAGCACTTCGCCTAGCCAAAAAAGAACTATCCCAAGAAATAGCTGAGTTAGAATGTTGCTATACAAGTCGGGATAACTCATCACAAAACCTACAAGAGCAAATAGATAGTATGACGAGTAAACTGTGCAAACTCATGCGCAATTATATACAATAAAAAAAGGATGCCTAGGCAAGTGAAATCTTTATTTGCCTAGGCATCCTTTCGTATAAAGCAATAAGTCTAGCTAGCCTATGTAGCGGCTATATGCATTTGAAATTAGATTGTAGAAATAAGCATAATATGATAAAATTAATAGATATTATGAGGAGATTGTACGAATGAAAATGAGGTGGATAAGATGTTGTTAGAGCTTATAATGGGTATTTTAGGAATTGGATTTAGCCTGATAGCTATGATATTTAAAATCATACTTGCCATGATAGTAGGTGGAATCGCTGGATTTAAGCATAGGAATGCCTTGTTATGGGGAGGGGCAGCACTATTCTTCCCATGGATATTCTTTATTATTATATTTATGCCTAAAAAATATCCGAGGTTCTCAGGAATCCTTAGTCAAGAAGAAGCTTTTAGAGGTAAGAACCCTGTCATTGCATCAATCATGGCACTTTCAGCAATGATTGCAAAAGCAGATGGCAGCGTAAGTAAGGAAGAAATTTCTTTTATAAAGAAATTTATTTCTAGCCATTTCGGACTATTTGGTGAAGAATTAAATAGCTATGAAGGTGCTTTTAAATATGGAAAGGAACATCCTGAAGCTTACAAAGAGTTTACGAATATCTTACGAGAATTCTATGTGAGAAGAGATGTTGTTATAGCTATTGCTTATCTCTTTGTATCTATCGGAATGCAAGGTGAGAGCATATCTGCTGCGACAGAGCAACTTGTGAAAAAGATACTTATTGAATTAGGTATATCAGAGTATGAGTATAACAGTATCAAGAATTCATTTACGCATCAGCAAAACTACTATAGTGGGCAAAGTGGATACACAAGCCAGGAAAGCCAATTAGACCTAGTGAAGAAATATTGCAAAGTATTAGATGTAGATGAACAGGCCAATATGACAGAGATTAAAAAAGCTTATAGAAAGTTAGTTAAAGAGTATCATCCCGATAAGTTAGCTTCTGAAAGTATGCCGAAAGAATATGAGGACTTTGCTAACAAGAAAATTATAGAAATTAATGAAGCTTATGAATATTTAAAGAAAATTAAAGAGGCCTAAGCTTCACTAAGAAAAATTGAACTTAACTATAGAAAAATAATTGTGAGAATACACGTCTCATGGTATGATAGAAAAGAAAATTGAGATGACTACGGAGGAATACGCATGAGTTATAAAAAAGAGTTTATTAAATTTATGGTGAGATCTGGCGTTTTAACTTTTGGAGATTTTACAACTAAAAGCGGTAGAAAAACACCTTATTTTGTTAACACAGGTAACTATAAAACAGGATATCAAGCAGGTAAGCTTGGAGAATTCTATGCAAACTGTATAGCAGAAAATATCAAAGAAGATGTAGATGCTTTATTTGGACCAGCTTATAAAGGTATTCCATTATCTGTAGCAACAGCTATTTCTTTAGCTAATGCATTTGATAGAGATGTAAACTACTGCTTTAATCGTAAAGAAGCTAAAGACCATGGTGAAGGTGGCTGCATGGTAGGATACAAACTTAAAGATGGCGATAAAGTACTTATTATTGAGGACGTTATCACAGCTGGAACAGCTATTCGTGAATGTTTACCAGTATTGCAACAAGCTGCAAATATTGAAATAGCAGGTCTTATCATTTCTGTAGATAGAATGGAAAGAGGTCAGACAAACAAAACGGCTATAGAGGAAATTGCAGATGAATTCGGTATTAAAACATACCCAATCGTAACGGTTAGAGAGATCATTGATACATTACATAATGTACCTGTTGATGGGAAAGTTGTTATAGATGATGAAATGAAATCAAGAATGGAAGCATATCTTGAAGAATATTGTGTGAAATAAAATAGGC
>JAVVPO010000060.1:0-15865 GCA_036655715.1 Cellulosilyticaceae bacterium
GAGCAGCTGACTTGTAATCAGCAGGTTATCGGTTCGAGTCCGATCGTCGGCTTACTAAAAAACACACTCATTGAGTGTGTTTTTTTATGTTTATGTATTTAAATGAATAGCTCGAGGTGAAAACAACTTAATTTGGTCAACTTGAAAAAATTCTTCAATGTCTTCTCCCATGAATAATACTTTATAGCCATCTTCAGCGATAACTTGAGTAGGCCTAGTAGGATTAATTGCACCAGTTACCTCATAAGAGATACAGGTAAAAGGATAAGATTTACCTTCTAGGAATTCAATTTGTTGCTTTTGACAGATAGCATATTTGGTTTTAGTGCATAGAACACTTGGATAAGGATAACTATAGAATTTAACATAAGGATGGCTTACAAGGTGTATAGACATAATAATCTCCTTTAAGTATTTTTAATTTATACTATGAATGAATTAAAAGATGTATGCACGTTATTTTAACTAGAGGTCAAGAAGTGTTTTTAGTAACAACTATGATGCTTGTTGATTTGTAACGTAATGAATATTATAATAGAGATGCAAAATACATGAGTTCGGAGAGAAAAAATGATTAATATAGCAATTTGTGAAGATGATGAGGATGATAGAAAGATACTAAAGAAATATATTAAGGAAGTGCTAGTGAAGAAGCAGTTAGAGGGTATTTTAGACAACTATACTATTTACGAGTATAAGAATGCTGAAGATATGTTACCTAGCTTGCAGACCACTAAATATCATGTAGTATTTCTTGATATGTTTATGGGTAATATGTTAGGTATTGAGCTAGCTCAGCGTATTAGACTAATAGACACACAGACGATTATTATATTTATAACTTCATCTAGAGATTTTGCTGTAGATGGATATCGTGTAAGAGCGTATCATTACCTTATAAAACCCATTAATTTAACGAGAATACAGGAAGTGACTCATTCAGCAATTGATCATTTGATGGAAAAAGAATGTAGATATTTTTTATTCCCGACACAAGATGGGCTTTGTAAACAGGATTTAAATGAAATATATTATATTGAATGTACGGACCGAAAAACTTCTATTATTACGCAGTCTAAAATATTTATCTGTACATATAGCATTAATGCGCTAGAGGAGAAGTTAAATCAATTAGGCTTTGTAAGATGTCATAGAAGTTTTATAGTTCATCTGAAATATGTGAGAAGTTTTAAACAAGGCGCTATATTTCTAGAAAATGGACATGAGATATTCCTAAGTAAGTATAAACAAAAAGATGTTAAAGACAAGCTAACTAAATACTTAGGAGGGCAACTATAATGGGTCCTTTATGGAGTATTCTTTGGATTATAATGGGACTAGTTGAAGTAACTATTCTTGTTAGACTATTTGATGTTTTTTTGATAAAAAAAAATCAAGAAATCTATAAAAAATTAATAAGTAGTTTTTTAGTATGTATGGTATTATATTTCATTTTAGGAAACATACCACAAGGGTTTTATAAATATATAATAGCCATTTTTTTAGGAACAGTGCTAGCTTGCTGTTTATATGAAGGAAGCCTACTAAAGAAAGTTCTAATCACTACAATGTTCGTGATAAGTTCGGTGGGATTAGAATCTTTAGTAGTGATTTCTTGTGTGGAGTTTTCACTTATGGATATGAATAATATAGTTGTTAGAAATACTGAAATTGTATTACTAACGGTTGTGACTAAATCCATACAATTCATAGGTATTAACCTCATGAGAAGACTGAAAAATAAAAAAAATATTAAATTTAATTTTAATGAAATATTGATTTATATAGCACCTTGTAGCACCATAGTTATAGTAAGTATCATTATTAAATATCAGATAGATAGTTATAAACCTATTCAACAGGTTATAGCTATTGTGTTGGTATGTATGGGACTATTTATTTCAAATGTATTTATAGGGCTGATGTTTGAGCGTATGATTGAGCAAGATAGGGAACGCAGAAGATATGAGGAGATACAAGATAAAGTAAAAAAACAATATAAGTACTATAGAAATATTGAATCAAGGCAAGAAGAAAGTAGAAAGCTGTGGCATGACATTAATAATCATCTAGGATGTATTAGACAATTAATTGATAACCATCATCCAGAGGAGGCAACCGAGTACTTGAATAAAATTAATTCGAGTATTAATCGTCTAAGAGGTAATATTAATACAGGAAACCTTATATTGGATGCAGTGTTAAATGATAAGTATGAGATTGCACAGATGAATAGTATTAATATTGCACTTGATATAGATGATATAGATATTGATTTTGTGGATAGTATAGATATATGTACTATTTATAGTAACTTACTAGATAATGCAATTGAAGCTTGCACAAAGCTACCTGAAAATAAAAGGGAAATAGCTATAACCAGTAAGCTTATAAAAAGATTTATTGTTATTAAAATAACGAATACCTTAGAAGAAAAGATAACTATAAAAAATAACCGTATAGTAACTAGTAAGGCAGATAAATATAGCCATGGGATAGGACTTCTAAACGTATGTGAGACTATTGAAAAATATGAGGGCAATATAACAATGGATTGTGAAAATAATAAATTCATCACCAATATCCTCTTACCAATAAAGTAATGTCCATTTATGTAAGGATTTGGTCTATTCATGTAAGAAGTCTTGCTATAAACACGTAAAAATGGTATTTTAAGGGGGAAGATATCTTTCGTTAAAGTCATGACAAAGTAAGGTTGCTATATGAAGTCCAACATCGGAAAAAATAGGGGAAAGCTTTTATATATTAAGGGCATATGAAAGTTTGAAAAGAGAAAAATATCTTAAGAAGGAATGGAGGACTTCTTAAGATATTTTTTGCGTTTAAAAATAGATTTAAGCTGAGATAAGTCCAATCTTAAATTACAACTAGAATAAAGCACTTAAAATATGATATAATAAAAAAATTAGAATGACTGAATATAAAGGAGTATATAAATATGGAAAATTTCAAAACAAAAGGTGTATGTTCAACAGAAATTTTATTTGATATACAAGATGGTATTATAAAAGAAGCAAGTTTTGTGAATGGTTGTCCAGGAAATACGTTAGGTGTGACAACTTTAATTCAGGGGATGAAAGTAGAAGAGGCTATTAAACGTCTTAAAGGTATTGATTGTAGAGGTAGAGGGACATCATGTCCAGATCAACTAGCAATAGCTTTTGAAAAATACATACAAGAGCAGACAAAGTAGATTTTATCTACTTTTTTCTATTTCTAACATATATTATAGTGAGCCATGTAATTTGAAAGGAATTTGTATCATGAAAATAGTTGTTCAAAAATTTGGAGGTACTTCAGTTGCAACTGAAGAAGCTAGAAAACAAGTTGTTAATAAAATAATTGGCATAAAGAAAAATGAAGAGTTTCCTGTAGTAGTTGTTTCTGCTATGGGAAGAGTAGGTGCTCCTTATGCCACAGATACACTTTTAAACTTTGTAGGAAGCGTAGCTGGAGAGATTAATGACAGAGAGTATGATATGTTGCTTGCTTGCGGAGAAATCATCTCAGCGGTGACAATGGCAACCCTCCTTAACAATATAGGCTACAAAGCTATAGCACTAACTGGAGGGCAAAGTGGTATCATAACAGATAATTACCACAAGAATGCTGATTTACTTTATGCACGTCCTGAAAAAATCCTAAAGTGTATTGAACAAGGAATTATACCAGTTGTGGCAGGGTTCCAAGGCATGACAGTAGATGGAGAAGTAACAACACTAGGTAGAGGGGGTAGTGATACAACAGCATCTATGTTAGGAGGAGCACTTAAAGCTGACCGTATAGAAATTTTTACAGATGTAGATGGGATTATGACTGCAGATCCTAGAGTTTGTGAGAAGGCGAATATCATCCCTGCTATTAGTTATAACGAAATTTTTCAAATGGCAGATAGTGGTGCAAAAGTTATTCATCCAAGAGCTGTAGAATATGCTATGAGAGCCAATATCCCTGTGGTTATCAAAAATACATTTTCTGAGGCAGAAGGAACTTATATTGTGCAAAGCGTGAGAAATATGGAACAAAATATGCAGCATAGAGTGATTACGGGAGTAGCCCATAGATGCAATCGTATACAATTTAAGATTATTGATAATGTCTTAGCAGATATTGATTTATTACAAGAAATTGCTAAAGCAGAAATTAGTATTGACCTTATTAATATCTTCCCAGATTACAAGGTATTTACTATCGACAAGGAATGTGTAGGTAAATTAGAAGATTTATTAAAATCAAAAAGCTTTGAATATAGCGTGATAGAAAAATGTTGTAAAGTAACTGTTATAGGAGAGCGTATGACAGGTGTACCAGGTGTGATGGCAAGAATTGTAAAGGCTTTTGCTAAAGCTGGTATTGAGATTTTACAAACAGCTGATTCCCTTACAACGATAGGCTGTTTAATTAAGGAAGAAAAGGTAAGTCATGCAGTGAATGCACTTCATGATGAGTTTGGTTTATAGATGTATGAATAATGGTCTTTCTTTGCATACTAACTTTAAAAAGATAGCAAGGAGAGACCATTATGTTAAGACGCACATTAGAGTTACAAGATAGTTTCGTAGCAGCTTTAAGACAAGAGGCTGGGGAACTTGATGTGAAGGCACCTGATAAAAAAATATCAGAACCTAAGGTGGAGAAGAATACGCCTAAAAATAATAATCCAGTAGAGGCTCCAGAGAAGGCCACAGCTGAGATTAATCAAAGCATCAAAGAAACAGGCCAAATGCCAACTCCAGTAGATGATAGCGAAAATCCTATCCATTGTATTACGATTATAGGGCAAATAGAAGGGCATGTAAGTATGCCACCACAAAATAAAACTACAAAATATGAGCATCTCATTCCACAGTTAGTAGGACTTTGCGATAACCATAAGATTAAGGGTGTACTTGTGATTCTAAACACTGTAGGTGGAGATGTAGAAGCTGGACTGGCACTCGCTGAGCTTATTGCTTCTTTTGAAAAGCCTGTTGTATCCCTTGTATTAGGAGGAGCACATTCTATAGGTGTACCTATAGCCGTAGCGAGTGATTATTCATTTATCACACAAAGTGCAACCATGACTATTCATCCTGTAAGAATGAATGGCACAGTAATAGGCGTGGCGCAAACTTTTGAGTATTTTGATCAGATGCAAGAACGTATCGTAGATTTTGTAGCTAATAACTCACATATCACAGCAGATAGATTTAGAGCACTTATGCTAGATACAAGTAAACTAGCTAAGGATGTAGGAACTATCTTAGGTGGTAAAGAAGCTGTAGAAGAAAAACTAATTGATGAGATCGGCGGCTTAAGCCAAGCTATGAATAAGCTGCATGCACTTATCAAGGAAAGAGAAGAGGATGAGAAATGATTCAATACTCTATCCTACCAGTCTATACACCGGAAGAAGAAGTAGCCTATAATCAAATAGAATATAACGGGTATAATGTACTTGCGTGCAAGACAGAACAGGGATATGTATTAGAGAGAATTTATTCTACGAATCCCTCAGATTTCCTAAAGAGTGACATGCAACCAGGAGCAATATTAGAAAATAGACTTATCAATAGAATTATTCAATGATATAATAATAGATGTGTGCATAGCACACATCTATTATATTTTTTGATTTAGTGAAAGGGATATACAAATGAGTAAAAAAGGGAACAAATTAAAAGGGACAAAAGGCAAGACAAAATCTAAAAAATCCCAAAGCTCATTATTGCCAGAAGTTATTGGAATAAGTATTGTAGGAATCTCCCTATTTGTGATAGCAAGTATATTTACCAATCAAGCCGGCTTAATTGGCGTAGGCATCAAGAATATATTTGTAGGACTATTTGGGATAGGTGGCTATATCATTCCTATTTATACGATTTTTATAGGATGGTTATATATTAGGGGGCAATTTAGTAAATTATTTGATTCCTTACAGTATATGGTGCCTTTCATTCTTATATTAATTACGGTATTCCATGTGGTTAGATATGGTAATAACGAGAGTATGACTTTAATGAGTTTTGACTATATGACAAGTGCATCCTATTTGAATGGTGGATGGATAGGGGCTGTGATAGGTCGATTACTTATTAAATTATTAGGACCTGGGGGTACATACATTGCTCTATTAATGGCTTTAGTTATATGGGCCTTAGTAACAACGAAATTTCCGTTATTTGAATGGCTACAAGAAAAAATAAGTCCGATACTTATTAAATGGAAAGAACATAGAGCCAATCAAAAGAAAGTAAACAAACATAACAAAAAAGTAGCAAGAGAAAATAAGTTCATCCAGAAAGCTCAAGGGGTATCAGAAGAATACCAATTCCAAAAAGAAGACTTTGAGCATCCACCTATTATTATATCTGGGGAGAATATTTTAAGTGGAATAGATGAAAATGAGGAGCCTGAAATAATCTACCAAGAAGATATCAGAAGTGATAAGCTTGTGGAAGAAAGTAAGACAGTAGCTTCAGAAAATAAAGTAGCATCTTCAGCTAAATCACGAGGAGCAGAAACAGAAATTATAGAAATAGATACACATATTGAAGAAAAACCTTATGTATTTCCTGATATCGAACTCCTTAAAAAAGGTGAGATGAGTGCGCAAGGGAAAGCGATTTCTAGGAATGCTTTAGCAAATGCCAAGAAACTTGAAGAAACATTAGCAAGTTTTGGCGTAGAAGCTAAAGTTCTTCAAATCCATAAAGGACCAACCGTAACAAGATATGAACTTCAACCTAAACAAGGGGTTAAGGTAAGTAAAATTGTTAACTTAGCAGATGATATAGCCCTTAACTTAGCAGCATCAGGTATTAGGATAGAAGCACCTATTCCAGGGAAGTCTGCTGTGGGAATAGAAGTGCCAAATGAAACAAGTGAAGTAGTGTACCTAAGAGATGTTATTGATACAGATAACTTTGCGGCATTTCCATCTAAATTAGCTTTTGCACTAGGTAAGGATATAGCAGGTAAGCCTATTATTACAGATATAGGGAAGATGCCTCATATGCTTATAGCAGGAGCTACAGGTTCAGGAAAGAGTGTATGTATTAACACTTTAATTACAAGTATTCTTTATAAAGCTAAACCAAGTGAAGTCAAACTCATCATGATTGACCCTAAGGTGGTAGAGCTTAATGTATATAACGGCATTCCACATCTTTTAATTCCCGTTGTAACAGATCCAAAGAAAGCTGCTGGGGCACTTTGCTGGGCAGTTAATGAAATGACCAAAAGATATAACGCGTTTGCAGAAAACAATGTAAGGGATATGAAAGGCTATAATAGCAAAATGACAGATACGTCCCTGCTTATGCCAAACATAGTTATTATCATAGATGAGCTTGCAGACCTTATGATGACAGCAGCTAAGGAAGTAGAAGATGCTATTTGCAGGTTAGCGCAGATGGCAAGGGCAGCGGGCATCCATTTGGTTATCGCAACTCAAAGACCATCAGTAGACGTTATTACAGGGGTTATTAAAGCTAATATCCCATCAAGACTTGCTTTTTCTGTGTCATCAGGTATTGACTCTAGAACCATTCTAGATATGAATGGTGCAGAAAAGCTACTTGGAAAAGGGGATATGCTCTTTAATCCCATGGGAGAATCTAAGCCTATTCGTATCCAAGGTGCTTTTATCTCAGATAAAGAGGTAGAAGATATCGTAGAAGCAGTTAAGCGAACTGGAGAGGCAAGTTATCATGAGGAAGTTATCCAAAGTATAGATACTCCGGTAACGGCTATAGAAAGTTCTGTAGAAGATGAACTCATTGTAGAAGCTATTAATCTAACAAGAGGCAAAGATAAAGTTTCTATTTCTATGTTACAAAGATACTTTAGAATTGGATTTAACAGAGCATCAAGATTGATGGAAACATTAGAAGCTAGAGGAATAGTAGGGCCCGATGAAGGTAGTAAACCAAGGAAAGTAATTCAAAGAATGGAGGAAAGAGACGATGTTTAAAACAGATATTCAAATTGCACAAGAAGCAACAATGCAGCATATTACAGAGGTGGCTAAAAAGGCGGGGATAGCGAAGGAGATGCTAGAGCATTATGGCAAATACAAAGCTAAACTTAGCAATGATATTTATGAAACAGTTAAAGATAAAAAAGATGGTAAGCTTGTATTAGTGACAGCAACTAATCCAACACCAGCAGGAGAAGGTAAAACAACTATTACAGTAGGGCTTGGACAAGCATTGTGTAAAATAGGGAAAAATGCTATAATAGCACTTCGTGAGCCATCACTTGGACCTTGTATGGGAATCAAAGGTGGAGCTGCAGGTGGTGGTTATTCACAAGTTGTACCGATGGAAGATATCAACCTGCATTTTACAGGAGATATTCATGCAATAGGGGCAGCAAATAATTTATTAGCTTCTATGATTGATAACCACATTCACCATGGCAATGTACTTGGCATTGATGTAAGAACAATTACCTGGAAAAGATGTGTAGACTTAAATGATAGAGCACTTAGAGATATCATAGTAGGCCTTGGTGGACCACTTAATGGGATGCCAAGACAAGATGGTTTCATGATTACTGTAGCTTCAGAAGTTATGGCCATCCTTTGTTTAGCCAATGATATCGTAGACTTAAAAGAAAAATTAGCAAGTATTATTATAGGTTATAGTTTTGATGGTAAAGCCGTAACAGTAAGAGATCTTAATGCCGAGGGTTCTATGGCAACGTTATTAAAAGATGCTATTAATCCAAACATTGTTCAAACATTAGAAAACACACCTGTTTTAATGCATGGTGGACCTTTTGCAAATATTGCACATGGTTGTAACAGTATAAGAGCAACTAAACTTGCCCTTAAACTTGGAGATATTGTTGTAACAGAAGCAGGCTTTGGCGCAGATTTAGGCGCAGAGAAGTTCTTAAACATTAAATGTAGACAAGCAGGTATCAAACCAGATGCTGTGGTTCTCGTAACAACTATTCGTGCACTTAAACACAACGGCGGAGTAGCTAAAGAAAATCTCAAAGAAGAAAGTATAGAAGCCCTTCAATTAGGCTTTAAAAACTTAGAAAAGCATATTGAGAACTTACACAAATTTGGTGTACCCGTTATCGTTACACTCAATGCCTTTGTAACAGATACAAAAGCAGAGATTGCTTTTGTTAAGGCGGAGTGTGAAGCAAGAGGTTGTAACTTCGCAACAGCTAATGTATGGGAGCATGGCGGAGCTGGTGGTGAAGCATTAGCACATAAACTCGTAGAAGTATTAGAAAATGTGCCAAGTGAGTTCAAGTATTTATATGAAGACTCATTAAGTATTGAAGAAAAAATAGAGACTATTGCCAAGGAAATATACGGAGCAGATGGCATTGTGATTGAGCCAAAAGCTAAGAAAGAAATTGATAAAATCAAAGAACTTGGTTTAACACATTTACCAGTATGTATGGCGAAAAATCAATACTCATTCTCAGATAATCCAAAAGCATTAGGTAGACCTAGTGGCTTTACAACGACAATCAGAGAGATTAGAATAGCAGCAGGAGCTGGATTTATCGTGGCGATGACAGGCAATGTGCTGACTATGCCAGGATTACCAAAAAAACCAGCAGCAGAAGCCATAGATATCGATGAAAATGCAGTGATATCTGGATTATTCTAATTTAAATGAAGGAGATGAGTAGATGGAAACTAAAATAATAGATGGAAAACTCATTTCAGGCCAAATCAAAGATGAATTAAAACAAAAAGTGGCAATACTAAAAGAAAAAGGCATTACACCAGGGCTAGCGGTGATTTTAGTAGGTCATAGCAGTGCTTCACAAGTTTATGTGAGTAACAAAAAGAAAGCTTGTGAATACATTGGCATGAAATCTTTTTCTTATGAATTACCAGAAGAGACAAGTGAGAAATCTCTTTTAGAATTAGTTGAGACTTTAAATGAAGATAAGGCTGTACACGGTATACTTGTACAGCTTCCATTACCAAAGCATATGGATGAGCAAAAAGTGATTTTAGCAATCAACCCAGATAAAGATGTAGATGGATTCCATGTGCAAAGCGTAGGAGCACTTATGATAGGCCTTGATGGTTTTGTAAGTTGTACGCCTGCTGGGATTATGGAACTTCTAAAAAGATACAACATTAACCTTGAAGGCAAAAAGTGTATAGTAGTAGGTAGAAGTAATATAGTAGGTAAACCCGTAAGTTTGCTTTTATTACGAGAAAATGCTACAGTAACTATGTGTCATTCAAAAACACAAAACTTAGAACAAGAACTAAAACAATCAGACATTGTAGTTGCAGCAGTAGGTGTAGCCAAAATGATTAAAGGATCTATGCTTAAAGAAGGCGCAGTTGTTATTGATGTAGGTATGAACCGAGATGAAGACGGTAAGCTTTGCGGAGACGTAGATTTTGCCTCTTGCACGGGAATTGCTAATTATATAACCCCTGTACCTGGAGGAGTAGGACCTATGACCATTGCTATGCTTATGCACAATTGTGTATTAGCTGCTTTCAGACAAGAAGGAGAATAAATTTTGAATAAAACAATAGCATTCGTATCCCTAGGGTGCGACAAAAACTTAGTAGATAGTGAACACATGTTAGGATTACTGCATCATGCAGGATATACTTTAATAGCTGATGAGGCAGCGGCAGATGCACTTGTAGTCAATACATGTTGTTTCGTAGAAGATGCCAAAAGAGAAAGTATTGAACAAATTCTAGAAGTAGCAAGATATAAAGAAGAGGGGAATTGTAAAGCCCTTATCGTAACAGGCTGTATGGCACAACGTTATAAAGAAGAAATCTTAAATGAGATGCCAGAAGTAGATGCAGTAGTAGGAACAACTTCTTATGATAAAATCGTAGAAGTTATAGACGAAGTACTAGAGAAAAAAGGTGTAAAAGTACAAAACTTTAATCCTATTGATAGAGAACACATCGAAGAGATGCCTCGTATCTTAACAACAGCAGGATATTTTGCTTATGTTAAAATCTCAGAGGGCTGTGATAATAAATGTACTTACTGTATCATTCCAAAGCTTAGAGGGAAATACAGAAGTAGAGCCCAGGAGCAAATTAAAAAAGAAGTAACAAAGCTTGCTAAAGATGGTGTATCAGAGATCATCCTTGTAGCACAAGATACAACAGTATACGGTAGTGATTTAACAAATGGTGAGACGTTAGTAACACTTATTCGTGAATTATCTACTATAGAAGGTATCGAATGGATTCGTATTCTATACTGTTACCCAGAAACACTTACAGATGAATTAATCCAGGAGATTAAGACAAATGATAAAGTATGTAAATACCTAGATATGCCTATCCAACATGCAGCGGATCCAGTACTTAAGCGTATGGCTAGAAAAAGCACAAATGCAGACCTTAGAGAGCGTATTGGCAAACTAAGAGCTGAAGTACCAGGTATTGCTATTCGTACTACATTCATTGTAGGTTTCCCAGGTGAAACAGAAGAAGACTTTGATGCATTATGTGATTTCGTAAGTGATATTCGCTTTGATCGCCTTGGGGTATTTACTTACTCACAAGAAGAAGGAACAGCAGCAGCAAAACTTCCAGAGCAAATCGATGAAGATATTAAAGCAAAAAGAAAAGATATTATCATGACAATGCAACATGATATTTCAGAAGAGCTTACAAAGTCTAAAGTAGGTCAAGTGATGAGAGTTCTTATTGAAGGTAAAATTACTGGAGAAGATGCTTATATCGCAAGATCATACCAAGATGCACCAGAAGTAGATGGACAAGTATTTGTTAACTATGAAGGTGAACTAATATCTGGAGATTATGTAGATGTTATGATTACAGATGCTAGTGACTATGATTTGATAGGAGAGATAGTAGATGAACATAGCAAATAAACTAACTTTACTTCGTGTAGTTTTAGTATTTGTATTTATGGGTGTGATATGGAATCCCTTTTTAGCACCACAGACATCACTATGGGTGGGGCTAGTTATCTTTGTTGGGGCTAGTTTCACAGACTTCTTAGATGGATATTTAGCAAGAAAGTTAAACCTAGTAACAAACCTAGGTAAATTTATGGATCCACTAGCAGATAAGATGTTAGTAGCAACAGCTATGATAGCTATAGTAGATATAGGACCACTTCCAGCAGGTTCATTACCAGGTTGGATTGTAGTTGTCATTTTACTTAGAGAGTTCGCTGTATCAGGTGTTCGCCTTGCAGCAGCTAACAACAATGTTGTAGTAGCCGCGAATTTCTTAGGAAAAGTAAAAACAGTTGTGCAAATGCTCATGATCATTGCTTACCTTATTCCTATTGAATCTGTTATATTACAGACATCAGCTATCCTACTTGCTTATGCTGCACTGATCTTAACTATCGTATCAGGCGCTCAGTATATATGGCAAAATAAAGAGGCTTTAAAAGAATAAGCAACTTAAATACCTTAAAAAGTAAAATCTTTTTAAGGTATTTTTTGTGGATATGGCGCAGTGCATTGAAAATTTAGCTTTTTTTTGCTAAGATTAGACTATACCAAAATATAAGGAGAAAACAAAATGTCCTTGATTGCCGAATTAAAACCAGAACAAAGTGTTAAAGGGAATTACCTTTGTAAATATAAACAAATGCTTAAAAATAAAAATGGTAAGGATTACTGTACCATTAGATTACAAGATAAAACAGGTGTAGTAGATGGTAAGATATGGTCTATACATGCAGGGATTGAAGCTTGTGAAGTAGATGATGTTGTTTATATAGAAGGAGAAACCCTTCTTTACCAAGATAATATGCAACTTAATATTAATAAATTAACAAAGGCTGAAGTAGGAACTTATGAATTAAAAGAGTTTATACCTCATACAAGAAAAGATGTAGATACATTAGAAACAGAACTCTTTGAGTTTATTGAGCATATCCAAAATCCATTCATAAAAAAAGTTTTAGAAGCCATCTTTTATGATGAGCAGATTTACAATATGTTTTCTATGAACGGAGCAGCAAAGACGGTCCACCATGCTTACCTTAATGGACTTTTAGAGCATACTGTTGGCGTAGCAAAAATAGGAGAAAAATTAGCAAGTCTTTATGAGATAGCCAATAAAGATTTAGTTATCGCAGGATGTTTACTTCATGACCTAGGGAAAATCTATGAATTATCAGCCTTTCCAAAGAATGATTATACCGATGAGGGGCAACTTCTAGGACATATTATGATAGGGATAGAAAAAATAAATGATAAGATAAGAGAAATACCAGATTTTCCATATGAAGAAGGTATCCTACTTAAGCATATTGTCTTGGCACACCATGGAGAATATGAGTATGCATCACCTAAGAGACCTAAGTGTATAGAGGCTATGATTGTCCATTTAGCCGATCATAGTGATTCAAAGCTCAAGATGATGGAAGAGATGATTATCGCTTCAAATGATGAAGAAATCTACGCAGGCTATCACAAAATACTTAATAGGAATATTCGTAAATCACAGCTATGAAAAATAGTAAGACCCGCATATCAGCCAATGAAATCAATAGATTTGTCTATTGTCCCTATCAGTGGTATTATAAAAGGTACTATGGTACCACAACACTTAATCAGAAGTACAAAGAATTAGAGATAGCATCTAGTCAGCATGAATCACACTTTGTCAAAGGATTGAATCATCATAAAAAATACTATTTTCAATATAGAGTGAAGAAGTTCATACAGATACTTATTGTATTAGGTATTATAGCTAGTGTGATAGGAAGGATGATGGCATGGACTATTTAGTAGAGATCATTATTCTTCTTTGCGCAGGGCTAGGACTTTTACTATTATTTAGACCGACTATTACTAAAAAAGATAGACAGACCTTAGGTATTCCTTTTGCAACGCCTATTTATACAGATGAAAAAGGAACCAAACTACTTATAGCACCAAAACTAGACTTACAAGGTAAACCGGATTATATATTTAAGACTTGGATTAGAGGAGGCTATATTCCTCTAGAGATAAAGAGTGGCGTAGTGAAAGAAGATGAGCCTCATGAAGGTGATTTGATGCAGCTAGTAGCCTATTTTCTTATTATAAAAGAAGTGTATGGTAAAAAACCGCCTTATGGTAAGCTGGTTTATAAGAACAAAACCTTTAAAGTTAGAAATACTTTAGCACTACGAATGACATTAAAGGGACATTTAAGGCAAATGAGAGAAATGTTAAAAGGACGCACTGATATAGAAGTAGAAACGTCTTATATAAAGTGTAGAAATTGCATTTGCCAAAACACTGTGTGCGAAGTGAGAGGGGAAACAGAAAGTGAACGAAGATAAAGAAATAAGAAGAACGCCTATGCTAGATCGATATATCCAGAGAGTGATAGCCGAGCAAATGAATGAATTAGAAGAAAGAAAAGTTGTACAAGCCGTTCGCGATTTATTAAACAGAGATCAAAGCGAACCGAAAAATTTAAACTAGGAGCAAGACAAAATGAATATACCCGTACAAAAAAATGAACATTACGAGATGGACATCGTTGATATAGGATCAAATGGAGAAGGCATTGGTAAGATAGAAGATTTTACTGTATTTGTACCTAATGCTGTAAAAGGTGATCACATAGAAGTAAGAATCATAAAAGTGAAGAAAAACTTTGGATTTGGTAAGCTTATTCAAATTATCACACCATCTCCTATTAGAGGCGAAGTAAAGTGTAAAGTAGCAGATAAATGCGGTGGCTGTCAGCTTCAACATATCAGCTATGAAAGTCAACTAGAGTGGAAAACACAAAAAGTAAAAAATGCTATAGAACGTATTGGTGGATTAAAAGGGATAGAAGTCAAAGACACACTAGGGATGGCAGATCCTTTCTACTACCGTAATAAAGCACAATATCCTATTCGCTTAGAAAATGGAGAAATCAAGATTGGTTTCTTTGCTAATAAAAGTCACCGTGTCATTCCTACTGATACTTGTATGATACAAGACAGACGTAATGAACAGATTATAGAAATACTTAAAAAGTTTCTTATAGAATATAAAATAGCTATTTACGATGAAGTGTCACATAAAGGGTTAGTTAGACACCTTGTTGTAAAAACAGGTTACTATACAAACGAAATTATGATTTGCCTTGTTATGAATGGTCATAAACTACCAAATCAAGAAATATTAATAGAAAGACTTCTTAGTGTGCCAGGCATTAAGAGCATTGTACTGAATCATAATACAGCTAGAACCAATGTTATTTTAAGTAGTGAG
Organism: Cellulosilyticaceae bacterium; assembly: GCA_036655715.1. Taxonomy (GTDB): domain Bacteria; phylum Bacillota; class Clostridia; order Lachnospirales; family Cellulosilyticaceae; genus JAVVPO01. The sequence continues at coordinate 15,220 of JAVVPO010000060.1, forward strand.
ATGACAGTGATTCATGGAGAAAACTTTATTGTGGATACAATAGGAGAGCTTAAGTTCAAGATATCTCCGCTTGCGTTCTTCCAAGTTAATCCAGTGCAAACTAAAGTGCTTTATGATAAAGCATTAGAATATGCAGACCTTACAGGCAGTGAAACCGTATGGGATGCTTACTGTGGTATAGGGACTATTTCACTTTTCTTAGCACAAAAAGCTAAAAAAGTATATGGCGTAGAGATTATAGAAGCAGCCATAGAAAACGCTAGAGCTAATGCAGAGCTTAATGGTATTAGTAATGCAGACTTTTTTGCAGGTAGAGCAGAAGAAGTGATACCAACTATGTACCAAGAAGGAATCATCGCAGATACTATCGTAGTCGATCCACCACGTAAAGGGTGCGATGTAAAATTATTAGAGACACTTGTAGAGATGAGTCCGAAGAAGATAGTTTATGTATCTTGTGACCCGGCTACATTAGCACGTGATTTAGCTTACTTATGTGAGCAGGGGTATAAGGTGGAGGAAGTGCAACCAGTAGATATGTTCCCACAGACGACACACGTTGAGACCGTAGTATTGATGACAAAGGTAGAGAAGTAGGGGTCTGAAAGGCCTTGAAAACAAGGGGTTTCCAAGCTTTAAGCATATT
>JAVVPO010000061.1:0-15523 GCA_036655715.1 Cellulosilyticaceae bacterium
TTTGCCCCTACCAAGCCATAGGCCCCTTCAGTCAGCCTGATAGACATACGGTCTACAGCTATTTTATTTTGATAATTCTTTGTTAAACGGTCAATGATAAGTTCCATGATAATTCCTCCGTTCTTTTCATTAGTTTGATGATATTGATATCCTTTTTCTACATTGTACTTATTCGGCCTAGTTTCATAAATACTACAAAGATTAGTAACTTCATCTAAATACTTGCATACACCATCTCCCCTATCTAAATCGTTGTATATATTGTTTTTATCTAAATTTCTACAGCATGTCCCACATTGTATACGTAAGAAATTTTCCACGTTTTAACCCCTTAGTTAATTTTATATTATTATTTATATTTTAACATTTCACCTCATTATTAGCATCTTTTTTGCAAATAATTTTACAGAATATTTCTTCTCAATACAACAAAAGCACCGATAATCACTCCCCTGTGTTTATCGATGCTTTTCCTCTTCAAATAATCTAATCATTTAATATCCTTTATTCTTTGAAATAATTCCCTTATTTCTTTTTTCGCAATACTCATCAAAGATAAATTCAATACCGTTTAAAAATCTAAACCAAGTATCCAATCCCCTATTGCAGTCTTGATTCAGTTCTTGAGCTAATTCCCACTTTTCATTTTCTTCTAGTTGGGTGTATTGAATTGCAAAGTCGCCCATAGCTTCCTCTGTTACTTCTCTATCCAAAAGATACCTCATGAATATTAGTTGTATATCAACACCTTTTTCTTTTAACTCTTGCAACGCTTGCTTTTCTTTATCCATATCTACATCTCTCCTATCTTTCCTTTTTCAACGGCTTTCCTAATCATCTCTAGCTCTTGTTGACTATACTGATATTCCACTTTTTGTGGTACTTCGAACACATTGACCTCATTGTATGCATCAAGTAGTACTCCAGCAAAGAAATGATCGTATGACCATTCTCCATTAAGCTTGTACTCGTAAATAAGTCCTCTATTTGCCCATACCCCTACAATAAGTTAATATAAAAATTTCCTTCAAAATTGAAATCTAAAAATATATTACTCAGTACCCATAGGCGGTAACTTAAGCCTAAGTTTTTTTTAAACAAATAAGTTCTTCTAAATAATTTTCTATACATGCAAAGGTAGTTTGCCTTTTACGCTTTTCGTGTAAAGCCAGCAAACCTAACCTTTTAAGTAGCCTACTTAATTCTACGTAGATATATTGCTTCAACATATTCTGTTTTTCCTACACTACCTTGAAGTATTGTTATTCCTCTGGCAGCACATCCTTGCCTAACCAATTCTCTTATTCTACTAGCTACAGAACCTTTCAATACTGGGTATCTATACTTAGTTACCCATATCAAATGATATTTTATATCATACACTGTATGACTATTTTTGTTGTATTCATCCATACTATCACTTCTCGTAATAGTATGCTCAACGCACTGGAAGACTAAAAGCGTATACCGTCTAAAGACGGCGGAGTTAGACCACGTATTTGGAAATTAAATTATATCCCTCTCGTAATCACATTCCCTCTATTTACTTATTAGTTACCAATCTTATCTACTTTATTCGTTATACTATCTAACGCATTATATGCTCTACCCTTTGTGTTTCAAGGACTTTATCATATTACATTAACTTATCCTAGAGCTTATGTTTTATAAATTATGGCAGCAAAAATTACAATAGGTTGGTAATTAGCGTTCTAATTACCAACCTATTGTAATTCTAATCTTTATTCTTCATTCTCTCCACTCAAAAGTCACTCAAAAATACAGTCTATATTTACCAATCTCTTTGTTTCATAACATCTATTCTTAAAGATAATTTGCTAATCCCCACTCTTTATTTCCAGTCCACAGCCTCTTCCTTATAACTTACTATCTCCACATTTTGATAATAGTGCTCTAGCACCTGCTTGTAGGTGTATCCACGCTCTACCATACCTTTTACACCTTCTTGGCTCATGCCTACACCATGGCCAAATCCACCACCATAGAAGGTAACTTCTTTGACCATTTGCTTATCATCATAGGTCATATCCATACTAAAGAATGCACTAGGTAGCATATTCATGTTTTCTATCTCTGTCCCATTAGATCTTATGATTTTAATGGGTTCTTTTTCACTGTCTTTTTGGATAGGCGCGAATAAACATCGTACGAGATATTCTGTAGAAACTTTAATTGTTCCTTTATCTCCTACTACAGAAAGCTCCATAATATTGCCACCTTCTCCTCTTTCTCTTACTTTGATATTTTCAATATTTCCAATGGTTTCTAATTCCCCTGATTGCCACTCATCATCTACTAAGATTTTAACTAAGCTTGGATACTGAGTCGTAAGTTTATACACATTTGAATTAACTACATGGGCAATCTCCTCTGCCGTAAAGTGGACTTGCCATCTGAACCATGCTGCCTCATTGTCAAAGGCATCTATCTGGTCTGCTGGTGTAGTGAAAAAAGTATAGGCATCTTTCTCTTCACTCATATCCCCCACCTCTCTATCCCCTAAGTATTGCTGTCTAGATACGAGATACTCCGGTGTCTCTGTCGGGAATGTTTCTCCCGTAGCCCATACTTCTCCGTAATTCGCTGTATACCCTGCTGAGGTAGAAAAGAAATTGCCACTAATAGCCTTACCCTCATGCTTTAGTACCATATCAGCTGTTTCTTTTGCTGCTTGATAGGAAATTTCATCCGCAGATACATTGTTATAGACCTGTGTAGAGGTCGTATCATCTACTTGCGCACCATATTTCATAAACTTGCTATTTGTTCTATGGGTGATAGCATAGCTTCGGGCTGCTATAGCTTGTACTTTAGCCGCCTCTATCCCATAACTTGTTGGCATTTCACTAGGTATAACCCCTGCCAGGTAGTTGGCCATATCTGTTTCATTCACTATCACAAATGATCCATCCGCTTCTTTATAAACTTCTATATTCCCTTTATACTTAGGACTCTTTCCTTGTCTTTTCATAGAATCTATTTCCATCTGGGCATTTTCTTTAGGTACAAAAGTAATTTTGTTTGCCTCTTCTTGCCAGTCAAATGCTTTGGCGCTCCATGATCCACCTTTTTGAAATACAAGTTTTTTACCTTTGTAAGATATGTCGTACTCCCCGCCGCTTTTTAGCACCACATTTTCATGGCTATAATCGCCTAATCCATCCCGAGATATAACAACTCTCATGTTATCTTTAACATCTTTACTGATAATTTGTATGGCTTCTACCTTATCATCTTTAATGACACATTCAACTTCCACACCTGATGGCACTTGTGCTAAACTTTGAATCTTCCCATCTGGTGTTGTATCATAGACTTCCACCTTATCATACGTATATCTGCCGCCTTTTTCTAATTCTATGTATTCATCTGTTATCCGTAAAATTCTATCTGTACTTTGTTCTTCTTCTAATTCAAAACCTACCACAGTTCCTTCTTTAATCGTTACTGTTCCTAGTAATCCTCTATTTGTGGTATCTAAAGATTGGTTTTTATAAACTACTTGTTCTTCTCCAATTTTAATCGTTACTAATTCTTCTGTCACATCGCTTATATAGCATTGCTCTAAAATACTATAGCTACTTATAGTTTCTACAATCCCTAGTATTTCTTCATCTTTGACTGCTACTTTAATAGTATAGTCTTTAAAAGGGTCTACAATCAGCCCTTCAAATCCATATCTTCCTTTATCTGTAGAGACTTGCCACGCTTCTAATGACTTATTCGTTGCAGGTGTAGAGACAATACTTATTTCTTCATAAGTAAGACCTACTCCTTCATTTGCCTGTGATAAAGCCTGATGATACATTTCTAAAAATTTTTCAAAGCTTATATTGTTATTACGTGTTTCTTCATTTGTATCTAACTTCACCCCATAAGCATCTCCTAATACATCTGATAAGATAACAGAAGTCTGCTCATAAGTTACAGGTTTTAAAGCATTTTCTATGTTAAAAAATTCAAATCTTCCATCTTTCTCTATAGCTCTATAATATTTACTGTACCATTCATCTCCAGCCTCATCTATAAGTGTGCTTCCATCTAACAAGGTATACGCTACAATTTTTGCTGCATTTGCCTCCATACATGGCATCGCATAAACAGGTGCAGGCTGAATTACTTCTTCTTTTTGCACCCCTTGTACCCTTTGCCATATATCTTTGCCATAGCCAAGTATTTCTTCCCCTTTCAAGATATATGCCCCACCTAAAATAATTACGATTAATAAGAGAACCGTTACAGGGCTTCCAGTTTCTGGCCCCTCATTCCTTCTATTTCTGTTGCTACTTCTACTATTATTTCTTCTTGGATTTCTACGTGTATTATAGTTCCTACTCATCCTTTTACCTCCCCTTTATACTAAGAAGTTGCTTGTACCATTTCTTCTATAGTTTATGCCAGGTTTGTCCACAAAAGAACTATAACTCATCAAAAAATATCCTCTGCTAATGGGCAAAGGATATTTTTATAAGTCAGCTATTTAAAAACTTTTTCTGTAATATTCACTAATTCCGTAACAACTGCCTCTACTATCACTTTTCCTTTTTCAGCTGAAGAAGTTCTAGCCGTTGCCAGCACACCTGTAGGTGGTACAGTATCTTTATCGATTGGATATTTGTGATAAGAAGAAGGCTGTGCTCCCTTTTCATCTATCATACACTCTTCATGTACAAGTTCTGGGGCAAAATACATCATCAATGATGTTTCTGTAATAGCTGCATGCTCAAAAGCCCATCCTGGAAATGGCACTTCATCAAATATTTCATCTATGACACTATGAGGCATAGGATCCCACCAGTTAGTCTCCACTATAATTACCGTATCCTTATATTTATCAGATACAAGATCTATCGCTTCAAGCAAGAAGGCTTCATTTTCAAAGTGTGCATTCATGACGATAATTTTTTTTACACCGTCTTTTATGAATTCACATAGTAAGTCATAAACAAGTTTAACAAGTGTTTCACCATTAAGGTCAATAGTGCCTGGGAACAAAGGTCCACCTCCACTTAATGGGGCTGATTTATAGCCATATGAAACAACTGGTGCTACTATACCATTTATCTTTTCAGCTAAATGCACCGCAAATTCCTTTGCTATAACGGTATCTACACATAGTGGCAAATGAGGTCCATGTTGCTCTGTTGCACCAATTGGTAAGATAAGTATAGCCTCATCTTTTCTTTTATCAAACTCCATCCAAGTCATCTGTTCCATCAAAACATTCATATGTATTCTCCTTACTCTTTCTTTTTATCTATTGGATTATGCTTTTTATTAGCATTTCACTTGAATTCTATATATCAAAAAAGCACTGACCCTAAAGTCAGTGCTTAATTTTCATCATTGTCCCAAGATGCCGTTCCTGCAATTTTGACGCCCTAGCTCAGCTAGGTGGGTGACCTAGTCAAAAGCTTTGCCTTCCGCTGCCCAAAGGGAATTAGCTTGCGGCCTGACATTGCTTTATCGCATTTCCAGTCTCCCTGACGTAATTTGTAGGTTCAAAATAACAGGGTATCGTACACCACAGGTTTCTTTAATGTAACTTTATTATAACACTTTATCAGCATTTTTCAAGTGGCATTTTAAAGTAAATTTTTTCAGTTATTTTGTAATCTTTTTCAGCCTGAAAAAATCTTCTCTTTCTTTCTCTTCTAGCACATCTTGAATGTATTTAATTTGTTCTTTGTACTTAGGTATTTGAATATGTTGTAAGGCATTGGTTCTTTTTTGAGTTTTTTGGATTTCTTTTGCTAACTTAAAAATAGAGTTATCTATCTCTGCTAACTCATAAATCATGTATCTTACTTCCCTAAACTTATGAGCTGCTCTATCAAGTGCTGCATTGGTATTATGAAATCCATAAGTTGGATATAATTCCTTTTTTTCATATTGGATAGTTGGAATATCTACTCCCATAACGCTTTTTAAAAGTACTTCAAATTCTTCATCCTTTGGAATACTATAAGCAATGTCTTCTACATTCTTAATACCCATCGTAATATTTACAGCTTGCAAAACCTCATAAGCTTCTGCTACTGTTGTATAAATCCTTGATTGAATACCTTTTGCCTTGTCTACTAGCTCCATCATCTCTCTGATTAGAACTATTCTTTTTTTATCTAGAAGCTCAAATCCCTTTTTAGATAATTCAAGAGATGATTTTGACTTAATTAAGTTAGATTTAGTAGGCGCTATTAAAACAGCCATAACTATTTCTCCTTATTTCCTCTATAATATTTTTCAATCATCTCTGGGCTGATACGATCTAGTTCACGTTCTGGTAAAATAGATAGAACTTCCCATCCTATGTCTAAAGTTTCTACAATTGATCTGTTTTCTGAATGTCCCTGAGAGACAAAGCGCTCTTCAAATTGACGACCAAACTCTAGATAAAGTTTATCTACATCACTTAAATCATCTTCACCTATAATTTGAGCTAAAGATCTTACATCTTGCACTCTTGAATAGGCAGAAAATAATTGGCTTGATAAATCTGCATGGTCTTCTCTTGTGTAATCCGCTCCGATACCATCTTTCATAAGTCTTGATAAAGAGGGAAGTACTGCAATAGGCGGATAAATATGTTTTTGATTAAGCTCTCTATTTAATACAATCTGCCCTTCTGTAATAAATCCAGTTAAGTCTGGAATAGGGTGAGTGATATCATCATTTGGCATAGTAAGAATAGGGATAAGTGTAATAGATCCCTCTCTATCTAGAAGCATTCCTGCGCGCTCATAAATAGTTGCTAAGTCACTATATAAGTATCCTGGATATCCTTTACGTGAAGGTACTTCTCCTCTTGTAGATGAGATCTCACGCAGTGCTTCTGCGTAACTTGTCATATCGGTTAAAATAACCAGTACGTGCATATTACATTCAAATGCTAAGTACTCCGCTGCTGTTAAGGCACATCTTGGTGTTGCAATTCTTTCTACGATAGGGTCATCTGCTAAGTTAAGATACATAACAACATGGTCTAATACCCCTGATGCTTCAAAACTTCTAATAAAGTAGCTTGCATCGTCATGTCTTGTACCCATAGCCCCAAATACTACTGCAAAGTTATCACTATTTGCACCTTCTATTTTGGCTTGGTTAACAATTTGTACCGCAAGCTCATTATGAGCAATACCATTTCCAGAGAATATTGGAAGTTTTTGCCCACGAATAAGAGTCATCAGCGCATCAATGGAAGATACCCCCGTTTGAATAAAGTTTCTAGGATATCTTCTTGCTACTGGATTAATAGGTCTACCATTAATATTTTCTTTTGTGTTAGATACTATTTGATAAGCCCCATCTATAGGGTTACCCACACCATTGAATGTTCTTCCTAATATATCTTTAGATAGTGGAAGCCTAAGAGGCTCTCCAGTAAATTTGACAGCAGCATTCTGAGTAGAAATACCTGTTGTTCCTTCAAACACCTGAACAATAACATTGTCTCCATCTACTGTGATTACCTTGCCCTTTCTTACTTCCCCATCTTCTAATTTGATATCAACGATTTCACCATACGCGACATCTTCTATTTTGGAAAGAACAATGAGTGGGCCTTCTACTCTTTCTAATTTTAGATATTCTTTTCTCATAGCCTTACCATTCCTTATCTATTTTTCATATTTTGCTCTTAATTCTTTATAAGTTGTTTTAATCTCAGCATCTAATGTATCTAATAACTCTATTTTATCATTTGGCACTTCGTATTTCATCTTCACTACATCTCCAAATACTTCTTGTTTACGAATGGTAGAAAGTGGAATTCCCATCTTCACACACTGAAGTGAACTATCATAGAGTGTATTAATGACTTTAAGCATCTTGTATTGTTTTGTAAGACTTACATAAGTATCCTCTTTATGCAGTGCATTTTGTTGTAAGAAACCTTTTTTGATAGTTCTTGCAATCTCAAGGATAAGACGCTGATCATTTGGTAATACATCTTCCCCTACTAATTGTACGATTTCATTAAGTTTTTCTTCTTCTTGTAGCAATCTAATCATCTTTGCTCTTAGCTCTAACATATCAGGTGCTACATTTTCTTCATACCAGTCTTCTAACATACTTACATAACCACTATAACTTGTTAAGTAGTTAATCGCTGGATAATGTCTTGCATAGGCAAGTTTTTTATCTAGTGCTAAGAAGGCACTTACGAAACGTTTTGTATTTTCTGTAACAGGCTCTGAGAAGTCCCCACCTGGAGGTGATACTGCACCGATAATGGTAACAGAAGCTTCTTCTCCAGCTAGCGTTTCTACGCAACCTGCTCTTTCATAGAACTGCGCCAATCTAGATGGTAAGTAAGCTGGATAGCCTTCTTCTGCTGGCATTTCTTCAAGACGCCCTGCAATCTCACGAAGTGCTTCTGCCCACCTTGAAGTGGAGTCAGCCATAATCGCTACATCATAACCCATATCTCTAAAATATTCTGCCATAGTAATACCTGTATAGATACTTGCTTCACGGGCTGCAACTGGCATATTAGAAGTATTTGCGATAAGTATAGTTCTTTCCATAAGTGGTCTATTCGTCCGTGGGTCAATAAGCGCTGGGAACTCTTCTAGTACGTTGGTCATCTCATTACCACGTTCCCCACAGCCTATATATACAATAATATCCGCATCACTCCATTTCGCAAGTTGATGCTGAGTAACTGTCTTCCCTGTACCAAACCCACCTGGTAATCCTACAGTTCCACCCTTAGCCACAGGGTAGAAAGTATCAATAACCCTTTGCCCTGTAATCAGTGGTTTATAAATAGGAATTCTTTTTGAGATAGGCCTTGCTTTTCTAACAGGCCATTTTTGCATAAGTGTAAGATTAAAAGACTGCTCTGATTCTAAAGTCAGTGTCACTATCACATCATTTAATTTGTAATTGCCATTTGCTTTCGCTTCTTTAACTACTCCACTTACACTTGGAGGCACTAGTATCTTATGAAGGATACTTGGTGTTTCTTGTATAGTGGCATAAATATCTCCACCCTTTAAAGTATCCCCCTCTTTAGCAATAATAGTGGTAGTCCATTCTTTATCTGGGTCTATAGATAAAAGGCCTATACCTTCTGGTATAAAGTTCTTAGAAATATTTTCTATTGTCTTAAGTGGTCTTTGAATACCATCAAATATATTACCAAGCATTCCAGGTCCAAGTGTTAAAGATAAAGGTGCACCTGTTGGTATGATTTCTTCTCCAGCTTTTAATCCTTCAGTTTCTTCATAAACCTGTACAGTTGCTATATCACCTTCTAAAGATACAACTTCTCCTATAAGCATCATTCTGCCTACAGTTACCATTTCATTTACCTTGAATCTAGCCATATTTCGGCCTTTTACAACAGGTCCATTAATAACTTCTACTATACCATTGTTACTCACTTGCTTCACCTACCTGTTCTATAGCCTCAAATACTTGTTCCACTATATAGGATTTAGAATCCTCAAGCATCGTCATAATAGATAAATCCATTCTGATATTTTCACTTGGAATTTCTACAATCACACCACCTAATATAGGTGTTTCACAAGCTTCTATAACTACTTTACTACTTTCTATCTCTAGACTCTCTAAGTAGCTACTCACTTGCTCTTTGTATCTTTGTATATCTTCTTTTGTCATGTGAATAATAATTTGATTTTTAATCTCTCCAAGATTTCTTATATTATCAATGACTTTTAAAAGATAAGCCTCATAAGCGTCACTTTTTATAAATTTATTAATATGTTCTTTTAGCTGTATCATGCAGAGATTAACACATTTATCTTTAGAAGTCATAGCTTGCTTTTTCGCTTGCATTTTAGCTTTACTTACCATTTCAGTTCTTTTAAGTTCAGCTTTTTTTATAGCTCTATCTACCATAAGCCTAGCTTCTTTGTCTACTATTTCATTATGTTCTATTTGCTTTTGTTTATATTCTTCTTCAATTAAAGCTAATTTTCCACTTATCTCGTCTTTAATATCTTGTTGTAATAATTTTGAAAAAAGGGATAGCTTTTGTTCTATTGTGACCATTCTTTCTCACCTCATATACGAATGCCTACGGATTCCCTTATATAGTTTGTAATCACATCATTGCCACGTGATGTACCATGTCTATCTGGAATTTCTATAATAAGAGGTCTAGCTCTTCTTAGCTTTAGATCCATAATTTCCTCTGTCGCTAAGTCTACAATTTTTTCTGTTAAGATGATAATACCTATCTCTTCATCTTTTATAGCTTCATCAATAGCGGCTAATACCTCTTCTTTTTTGTGTGCAATAATCCCATTCATACCTGCAAGTCTCATGCCTACCCAGGTATCTCTGTTATCACTAATAACAAATGATTTCATAGCGCTGCTCTTTTCTATAGATTATACAAATAATATTAAAATTGAAATAATCATTCCATAAATAGCAATACCTTCAGCCATACCAACAAAGATAAGTGTTTTACCTAATATAGATGAATCTTCTGATATTGCACCAATAGCAGATGAACCTACTGAACCTACCGCTTTACCTGTACCGATTGTTGCAAGACCAGTACTTAATGCTGCTGCTAAATACTTAAATCCTTCTCCAAGTGAAATACCAGCTGCTGTTCCTGCTGCTCCCGCTGCTGCTACTGGCTCTGCAAATACCGGACTACTAATAAGCATGAAAACAAACATACCTGCTATTGCTACTCCAAATGTTGATACAGAACTAATAATTGCTGTTTTTACATTACCTTTTTTATTTGTTTTTAAAGCACGTACTCCATAGAAAATAGTTGATACTGCTATAATTGCTGCTAAAATAACCATTGCTTGCATAGTTTGATCTTCCTCTCAAATTTGTTTTATTTGTTTTTAATACTTATTGGATTATATTCTTCGCCATCACCTTTAAAGTACTTACTAAACATTTCATAATATTGAAGTCTTAGCCCTTGTATGAATACTACCAAGCCTTCAAGTGATAATATAAGAATATTTCCTAGTGCCAAAATAATTATTTTTAGTACTATATTGTCTGTCATATCTGACATAACAAGGAATGCCATAAATAATCCTGCATGATTAAGTGCAAAGGCTCCAACCCTGATAAACGAAATAGCATTACTTAATGCTCCAAGGATTGTTTCTACGCCTTCAAATCCACTTTCTACAAAGTAAGATGTAGCATCTCCATTAATATAAGGTTTATTTTTTTCAAGTATATTTGCAAGTGGTTGTTTAAATACCATGATAATAAGAGATGCAACCATCACACCTATCGGTACAAAAACAGATACTGGTATGACACCTACAATAGTAACTCCTGTGAAGATAAGCCCCATAAAGAATATATAGCCTACTACTCCATTCTTTCCAAATATTCCCTCTTCTATATCTCCTCTACGTAAGGAGTTAATAATTCCAAAGATAAATGAAATCGTGAGTACTACAACTCCAAATATAACCCCTGACAATAAGATAAGTGGGATATTTCTAGTTGACAATGGACTACCTATAAGGCTTGGAAGCCATGGAAGCTCATGTTGTTCAAGTCCAAATAAACTGCCATATACAAACCCAAATATTATTGAAAATGTTCCAAGCCTCGTCAGAATGCCTCCTGCCACTTCATTTTTCCTATATAAGAATAGCCCTGCTAAGAAATATACAAGCCCTTGCCCGATATCTCCAAACATAATTCCAAACATCAGACAAAATGTAATGGCTAAGAACGGCGTAGGATCTATCTCATGATAAGATGGCAAACCATACAGCTTCACAATCATTTCAAATGGTCTTACTAACCAATTGTTCTTAAGTTTAGTTGGTGGCATAACTTTCTTACCAAGTTCATTGGCATCCTTAATAATAATGACAAATTTATCTGTAACATTACCAATTTGTTCTTCTATTTTATCTTTATCCTTTTTAGTAATCCATGCATTTAGTACAAACAAGTTGTTGCCATGAATAATCTGTTGTTTAAGCTCCAATATTTTTTGTTCAAGTTTTATTCTTGTATAGATTTTATTTAAAAGAGATAATTTTTTCTCTTTATTTTTAAGAATAAGTATCAGTAGTTCTTCAATATCCTGCTCTAGCACATTAATTCTAGCATCTATCGAACCTACCATTTGAATCATATTAGGAGATATACCTTCTGGTATATGGATAGCTACCCAGTTAAGTGACTTAAGCAATCTATCTGTCTCTCCCTTAAATTGCTTAGGATAGATAACTAGATAAATATCTTCTCTTGAATCTTGTATTTCCCCTATTTGTAATACAATGGCGCTTATGTTCTCATAATTTTTTTTGATTTGCATTTTATTTTCATGGGATAATAAGCCCACTTCATATTCAAAATAACTAAGTTCTTTTAAAGAGTCAAAGGATAAATTCTTTTTTCTAATGCTTGCTGCAATGTGTCTAAAGTCTCTTAGCTTTTGTATTTCTTGCTTTTTATGATTAATGACAACTACGCTGTCCCCGACTTCTGCTTTGAGATGCTCTAGATTTTTCTTTGCATTTTCAATACTATAATGTTTGTCATAAGCTGCTGTATCAATACAGTGTCTCATATCTAGTCCATCACTAACTTCGTATAAGATATTTTCCAACTCATTGTAATCAGCTTCTAGTTCTTGATAATCTTCATTTAGAGAAAGTGTATTATGAGGAATCATCGCTTCATATTCGTGTACAATATAATTATTGTCATATACATCCCCTTGATGATCAAGGTTCAGATGTACATTTTCACATAGCACTAGCTCTTCTAATATCGCATGCTCTTCTTCTAATGACCCCACTAAATTGAGCAATACCATTTTTTCAATAGCCATCTACCGCTCCTCCACTCATTATGGTGTATAAACCAAAAATTTCTTAATTTCTTCTTTAGTCAGTTCATATCTAATGCCTTCTGTGACAGCAATTAATTCCTTAACTTCTATCTCCATCCTATAAATATAGGCTAGTGGCATCGTAATATTTTCATCATCTTTGAGATTTTTTATAAGCTGATATATTCTTTTATCTATAGCTTTTTCTAACGAAATATCATCACTTTGCTGAAATAACGCATATCCTAAGTATTTTTCAGCTAATTTTTCAAATTCCTCTAAAGTCTTGGTATAGATTAGCCCTTTAAGTCTTGCAAAAGATATTTTTCTTCCCCCTGGTATGCTGTAAATCAATATTTCTTCTCTAGAAATATCAAAGTACTTTGTCGCACGGTAAATCCACTGTACATTCAGATAATCAATTTCTGTACCTATCATATCCTCTGCAATCTTTTTGTCTTCTTCGTTTAGCTGCTTGGCCTTTTCAATAAGCAGTCTATAAAATAAAATATTTAATTTCATCTCCATATCAAATTCTCTTGTTGTCAAATCTTCTTGAGTCGTTGTCTTGAGAACCTCATAGTACGGCGTTCCTTTTAGATTTTCTACAAATTGTATCACACTTCTGCTAGCTAGTAATTTATCATAAGATACCACTCCATATTTCGCAGAATACACAAAGTGTTCTTTAACTTCTACCACTTCCTCACCTCTAGCAATCGTCCTTAATATAAGCTGAAGATTATCTATTTCATATTTCATAAGAAGTATTTTAAAAAACTCTTTATAGGGTCCTGAAAAATAATAAAGTATCTTTTCTATTTCATAGACTACGTATTGATTAAGGGCTACTTCTAACTCTCCCCTATGCATCTCTTCGGTATTAGCAGCTGGAATAATCTCTTTATAGCCATGTTTCTTTTTTAAAAACTCTATGACTTCTTTGACACTTTTGAAGTCCATCATTTTATTCCAGTCCGATGTATCTAGAAGTGCACGTCTTCTAGCGTGTAACTTTGTATTGATTGCACCATAACACGCAAATGAACTCATATTACGCCTCCACTACAAACAATTCTTTAAATAGCCCATCTACTAATTGCTGCTCTACTTGAAAATATTTGTTTTCTATAAGTAACGTAGCTTGTTTTGATCGTTCTTCTTCTATCCTTAGAGCTTGCTGCCCTTGCTCTATAATTTGTTTATACATTTTCTCAGCTTTTTTCTCCGCCTTGTCTATCTTATGCCCCTTATATTCTTTCATCTGTTTAGCATATTCTTGTTTCCTTTCTTCTAGTGTATCTTCGTTTTGTTTTTGGTTCTGAAACGCTAATTGATCGATTTTAATAATTTCTCTAATGACCTCTTGCATAGTGACATCTCCTACCATTTAATTTTAATGAATGAGAGTTCATTAACTATCTTATATATTTTAACACTAACTAAAAAAAAATAAAGTGTTTTTTTTCAATGACATTTACGTTAAGTTTTATTTATTATTTTTTTTAAAATTATTAAATATTTTTATATTTTATTTTTGTATTTTTGTCTATTTTTTATACTTAAATTTATAATCTCTCATTTTCTTGTTTTCTCTTTATTAGAGTTTCCTACTATTACTATGGATATTCTTTATAAATTATCCAAATTCTATACCTCTTTTGTTTTCATTCCTTTTATATGAATAGTTAAGTTTAAATTACATAATTTTTGTTTTCATATCAATTATTTTAGGTTATAATAGCTTTTAGAAGAGGAAATAATATATTTCAATTCATTTCCTCATAAATTGCAAACTTTTGGAGGTATATTATGTTAGTTTCAGCTCAAGAAATGTTAACTAAAGCTCAAGCAGGAAAATACGCTGTAGGACAATTTAATATCAATAATTTAGAGTGGGCAAAAGCAGTACTGGAAGCAGCACAGGAAAACAATGCACCAGTTATCCTCGGTGTATCTGAAGGTGCCGGAAAATATATGGGGGGCTATAAAACAATCGTTGGTATGGTTAATGGATTAATCGAAGGATTAAACATCACTGTTCCAGTAGCATTACATTTAGATCATGGTAGTTATGAGCATGCTTTAAAAGTAATTGAAGCAGGATTCTCTTCAGTAATGTTTGATGGTTCTCATTATTCAATCGAAGAAAACATTGAAAAAACTAAAGAAATCATTAAAATTGCTACTGAAAAAGGCCTTTCTGTAGAAGCAGAAGTTGGTTCAATCGGTGGAGAAGAAGATGGTGTAGTTGGTAATGGTGATGTTGCCGATCCAGCTGAATGTAAATTAATTGCTGATTTAGGCGTAACAATGCTTGCTGCTGGTATTGGTAATATCCATGGTAAATACCCAGCAAACTGGACAGGCTTAAACTTCGAAGCATTAGCAGCTATTCAAAATGTTGCTCCAGGTATGCCATTAGTATTACATGGTGGTACAGGAATTCCTGAAGAAATGATTAAAGAAGCTATCTCACTGGGCGTTTCAAAAATCAACGTAAATACAGAATGTCAATTAACATTCGCAGAAGCTACTCGTAAATACATCGAGTCTGGTAAAGACCTTGAAGGAAAAGGTTTCGACCCTCGTAAATTATTAGCTCCAGGTGTTAATGCAATTAAAGCAACTGTTAAAGAAAAAATGGAATTATTCGGTTCAGTAAACAAAGCTTAATATATAAAAAAA
>JAVVPO010000062.1:0-14801 GCA_036655715.1 Cellulosilyticaceae bacterium
AATCAAAAGAGAGCCACTCGTAAGTAGCCCTCCTCTTCCAACTGCCCTATGGCATCTATTTATTTCTTCTTACTTCACTTCAGCTTTTAAAGCCTCTACCTTATCCGTTCTTTCCCATGGTAAATCTACATCTGTACGTCCAAAATGTCCATAGGCTGCTGTTTGCTTGTAGATAGGTGTTCTAAGGTCAAGCATTCTAATGATGCCTGCTGGACGAAGATCAAAGTGTTTATCTACGATTTCCACTAATCTCTCATCACTTACTACACCCGTTCCATGTGTATTGATCAGTACAGATACTGGTTTAGCTACACCGATTGCGTAAGCAAGTTCGATCTCACATTCATCAGCAAGTCCTGCTGCTACAATGTTTTTTGCTACATATCTTGCTGCATAAGCTCCTGAACGGTCTACTTTTGTTGGATCTTTTCCAGAGAAAGCCCCACCGCCATGACTTGCATATCCGCCGTAAGTATCTACGATAATCTTACGACCTGTAAGACCTGCATCTCCTACTGGTCCACCGATTACGAAACGGCCTGTTGGATTGATGTAGTATTTTGTTTCTTCATCAAGAAGCTCTGCTGGAATTACTGGTCTAATGACATATTCCATGATTTCTTCATGAATTTGCTCTTGTGATACCTCTGCTGAATGTTGTGTTGATACAACAACTGCATCAACTCTTACTGGTTTGTTATCATCATACTCTACAGTTACTTGAGCTTTACCATCTGGTCTTAGGTAGCTAAGCATTCCATTTTTACGTACTTCTGAAAGTCTTTTTGTAAGTCTATGCGCTAAAGAAATAGGCATTGGCATAAGTTCTGGTGTTTGATTACAAGCAAAACCGAACATCATTCCTTGATCTCCAGCTCCTGTTGCTTCAATCTCTTCTTCACTCATTTCACCTTGTTTAGCCTCTAAAGCCTTATCTACACCCATAGCGATATCTGCTGATTGTTCATCAAGTGATACCATTACGCCGCAAGTGTTACCGTCAAATCCAAATTCAGGATTGTTATAACCGATTTCATTAATTGTTTCTCGAGCAATTTTATTAATGTCTACATAACAGTTTGTTGTAATTTCTCCCATTACGAGTACTAAGCCTGTAGTGATAGCTGTTTCACACGCTACTCTGGCATTAGGATCTTGTGCATAGATTGCATCTAACACTGAATCTGAAATTTGATCTGCTATTTTATCTGGATGTCCCTCTGTTACTGATTCTGATGTAAATAGTCTTTTTGACATAAATACTCCTCCTTAAATATAGTTGTAGTTTTAGTTTGCATGGTTATTTTTATACCACCATAACGTTTAAGGCGTACTTTGTTTTATCTTTGATTTCATTTTATATCTATATAAAATAAAAAAGACCTCACAAATTGAGGTCATTATCGTTATAAACAATAATACATCCTCATCTTACAGACAAATTTATCTGTGGGAATTGGCACCTTGCCTAATGCTGGTTGCCGGGTTTCGCAGGGCCCTGTCCCTCCACCTCTCTGGATAAGAATTCATTCTTCATTATTTAATTATTAATTCATTAGCATTATATCAATTGCATTCTTTTTTGTCAACATTTGTCTAAGTTAAAATTGTTACCATGCCTTGTGTAAATATAAGTATAATAAGTCCATAAAGTATATTAGGTGTACCCATATTTTCATACAATAAACTTTTAAAGTTGACTGTTTCTCTTTTATATTCTACTGTATTTACATTCGCTAAATTGTTAGATACAGTAATCATATGTTTACCTCCTTTTTTTATTGTAGGTATACTCCACAAACAAACCTGTTCCAACAGCTACGCAAGATACTGCTTCATCTGCAATCACAGCATTTATTTTTGTTCTCTCATAGATGAGCTTATCGAGTCCATAAATAAGACTTCCTCCACCAGTTAAGACCATACCTCTATCAAATATATCGGCAGCAAGTTCCGGCGGCGTTAGCTCTAAAACATTATGAACTGCATCAATAATACTAGCGATAGGTTCACGAAGTGCTTCTATCATTTCATCCGAAGTAAGTAATATACTTTTTGGCAAGCCTGTCATAAGATTTCTACCTCTAGCATGCATCTCTACTTCTACATCTCTTGGATAAACAGTTCCTATGGTCATCTTAATTTCTTCAGCTGTTCTTTCCCCAATAAGTATCCCGTGAGCTTTTCTCACATATCTAATGATAGCCTCATCAAAATTATCTCCTGCTATCTTAAGTGATTTTTTTACAACTCCCCCACCAAGTGATACAACAGCGATGTCTGTTGTTCCACCACCTATATCTACAATCATGCTTCCACAAGGTCTACTAATATCTATGCCTGCCCCTATAGCTGCTGCGATAGGCTCTTCTATAATATCTACTTTTCTTGCCCCTGCTTGTCTTGTCGCATCTTCTACCGCTTTTTGCTCAACTTCTGTTACACCACTTGGCACACATACAGCTATTCTCGGCTTAATAAGTCTGTTGCCTATTGCTTTATGAATAAAGTACTTAAGCATTTTCTCTGTTGCATCATAATCTGAAATAACACCTCTTTTAAGTGGTCTTATAACCTGTATATTCCTAGGGGTTCTCCCTATCATTTTACTTGCCTCGTCTCCAACAGCAATGACTTCTCCAGTACGTTCATCTACAGCAACTACTGAAGGCTCTCTAAGGACTATCCCCTGCCCCTTTATATAAATCAGTACAGATGCTGTACCAAGGTCTATTCCGATATCTGCGCCTCTTCCAAACATATATTTATCTCCTTTGTATTCAATTATATTAACACGACTTTGAATTTATGGTTAGTTTATGTCACTTTATCCTTTTATATCTATTTTAATTTAATTCATTATCTTCATTATACCTTAGCTTATATTAGTTTGCAAAATTTTTCACATCATTTGACAGCTTATGACTTGTTATTTCTCAAAGCACAAAAAGCTTTGAAAATATACAATCTCCAAAGCTTTTTTATAAGACTCCCATGTCTTCTTTTGTCGCTATAACAACTCTATTTTCATCTTGCTTTTTACCTCTTAGTAGGCTCTATCTGCTGATTTATTAGCAGCTTTCATAATTTCAACACAAAATCAAATATTTTTACAATTATATATCATTTTTTTAATGTATTTTTCATTTGTTCCACAGCATCCACCCAATAGATGAACCCCCATCTTATAGATTTCACTCATGACCTTAGCAAATTCATCCTCAGTCATCTTATAAATAGATTTTCCATCTTGAATAATAGGTATTCCTGCATTAGGTTGTACTATCACGGGTAGTACTGTAAGTTCCCTAAGTCTCTTGACTAGAAATATAAGTTCTTTTGATGCGGCTACGCAATTAATACCAAGTGCATCTACACCCAGACTCTGAGCCGTAAATACCATATCCTCTAAGCTTACACCACAAAAAGTCTTTCCATCTGCTTTAAAACTCATGGTGCAAAACACTGGTAAAATAGTATTTTCTTTTACTGCCAGTATAGCTGCTTTGAGTTCATCTAAATCTGTAAAGGTCTCTAAAAGAATCACATCACAACCATATTTTTCTCCTGCTATAGCTTGCTCCTTAAAAACTTCATAAAGCTCCTCAAATGTAACTTCTCCATTCGGTGCTATGCGTTTGCCTGTGGACCCAATGTCTAGGACTATATAAGCTTCTTCAAAGCCTTCTTTTGCTCTTTTTGCAATAGATACAGCTCGTCCTATTACTTCATCTACAGTATAATCAGTTACTTTAATCCTATAGCTATTGGCCCCAAAAGTATTCGTCGTAATAAAATTAGCTCCAGCTTTTAAGTAACCCCTATGCACTTGTTCCACTACGTCTGGATGCTTAAAGTTAAATACCTCTGATATTTCTCCTAATTCAAGCCCAACCTGGCGCAGTGATGTCCACATCGCACCATCAAAAAACAAAGTTTCTTTCCCGAGTTTCTCTCTAATCACGGCCTTCACCTCTTTATACTCTATGCTTTTTTAAATACGGATACAAAAGGATTCTCTTTAATATAGAAGCGCCATTCTACGTCTTTATATTCTTCTGCATAATCTATATTAATACGTTTATCTGCAACGCTATCTACCTTGCTATCTCCCTCTATGATATAAAGGCTTCCTTGCTTTGTAATATCTGTTTCCAATAGTGACCTATCAATACTCAGGGCTTTGCACAGTTTGCCTGGCCCATTGGTAAGATCCTTAAGTTTCTTAGACTTGATATGACGATACTTCTTACACATGCTAATAGCTTCTTCATCCAAAGGCTCTACTGCTCTAATCAGTACACACTGGGGATTATCCTTCACATTCACTACGATGTTCAAACAATTATACATCCCATAAATAAGATAAATATAGGTAATCCCACCCTCTTCAAACATAGGCCTTGTACGCTCTGTTCGCTTATTTCCATAAACGTGAGCCCCTTTATCCTCTATTCCTCTATAGGCTTCTGTCTCTACTATTCTAAACTTGCCAACTAGTCCATCTTCTTCTCTAACTAGTATCTTGCCCAATAATTCTTTTGCTACTTCTAAGCTATCTCTCAAATAAAAGTCTCTACTAAGAAGCTTCATGAAGGTAACCTACTTTCCTCGCATTTTAATTGTATCTTGTAATAGTGCATTGATTTCAGCTCCCATTAGTAGTAACATCCCACTTGTATAAAGCCATATAAGGAGGATAAACATCCCACCAATACTCCCATACATCTGATTATACCTACTAAAGTGATTAACATACACTGAAAACAATACTGAAAACACATACCAACCCACACTTGCAAAAATTGTTCCTGGCCATACATTTTTATAGCGCAAATGTCTTCTTGGAATAAATTTATAAATAATATATAACCCCACTAACAAACCTATTATTGGCATGGTTAATCTAAGTAGTTCCCAAATAGGCCCATAATACCAAGCATCGTTAGGCACAAGTAAGTTAATAACATATTCGCCTATATTGCTACCAAATATAAGTACTACAATCATAACAACAATCAATACCGCTAATATCAAAGTATAAAACATAGATATTAGTTTTCTAATAACAAAAGACCTTCCATCTACCGCGCTATATGCCATATGAATACCTCTAATCATTACATTGACAGCGGCTGAAGCTGACCATATCGAAACAATAAGACTGACAGATAGCAAGGTCGTACTTCTATATTGAATCAATTGACTAATAGTTGTCTCTATAAAGGGCATCACAGCAGTAGGTACATAATTCTTAACATACCCTAAAAATTCTACTTCTGCTATATTTGTAAAAGAAAGCATACTCATAATGACTATTAAAAATGGAAAGAATGCTAATATCCAATAATATGTCATCTGCGCACTTCTTGCTGATATGTTATGCCCCAAGAATCTTTTCTTAAGTTTAAATCCAAAGGTGATTATCTCCTTTAGCAAAACATCAACTCCTTTATTTACCATTCATTCCCTCTTAATATATCATAGTGTAATATTATATGCAAAATTATATCTCTCTAAGCACTTTTATAGAATATTTTCAAGTTACTTAAATAAGTTATCCTACAATGCGTAAAAGTACCCTTCACAGTGATATCTTTACTTAACCTGTGAAGGGTGTTTTGCTTGTCTATTCTATTTGAAATAATCTTTATATGCTATATGAACTCTTTTTATTTATTATAGGCTCCTAGATAGTATTTATAATTGATATTCTCTACTTTTTTCACATATAATTATATTATTATTTCTATTTTTAATCAATACAGTTTGTTTTATAATATTCTATCCTCATCATCAAACTAAACATAAAAGCCTAGTAGTTAGTCTCTCCCCTATGAGGCAGGCTAATAACTACTAGGCTCTATATCCAAAAAGATTATTTAGTTGCTTTTGCTTTCATGCTTGTTGCTTTGTTTTTCATCTTAGCCATGAAGCCTTGTTTCTTAGCTACTGGTATTTTACCCGCAAGGACATTTACAATTAAAATTCCTGCTAGTTCCACTTTAACTTGCTTCTTAACTGGAATACTGTTGTAAATCTTTTCATCGCACATAAGTGTTTGAATCTGAGGTCCTATCTTGGCAATAACAACAGGCATCTTACGTCTCTTATACATTTTTGGTAATTGATCTTTTATTTGTTTTGGCAACTTCAGATTATCTGCTTTATCTTTCTTTTTGTCTATAACAAATATATTTACTGCTTGTTTGTATTGATTAACTAACGCTTGCTGCTCATCATATTTTTTTTGTAAGCGTTTACCCCAAAAATATAGGCCTACAGCAACTGCAGCGATTACCGCTACCCAAATGAGTACTACTGCCCAAAATTCCACGGTGGTACCTCCTTTTAAATCTTTTCTTTTTATTAGTATTTCATACAAAGTAGTATATCATACAAGCTTAACTATCACAATATGAATATATCAACTCATTCCATTAATTCTAACTATTTAAGTCTTTTGTTTCATACCTATAATCAGCTATCCTTTCTAGTTATAATAATGAAGGTAATACGTCTTTAAGGAGGTCCATGTTGGTCTATTTAGATGCTTTTTTTATAGTGAATATCTTGCTTACTTTATCCGTTATTTTTATGGAGCGCAAAAATACCGCTTCTACCTGGGCCTGGATTATGATTATGTTATTTGTTCCCATTCTTGGTTTTGTTCTTTATTTATTTTTAGGTCAAGATATGCACAAACGTAAAACCTTTAATAAGAAAGAAGAGGAGGATTATTTTTTTCATCTTCTTCATGGCCAGACCATAAGGCTAAATGAACATTTAAATGAATTTGAGGATATTATTTCTGATCCCTATCAAAGTGTCCTTAGACTTCACTTGCTTGGGCATGACAGCTTATTTACAAAGGACAATGTAGTGAAGATCTATACTGATGGTACAGAAAAGTTCACCGACCTCTTTGAGAGTCTAAAAGCTGCCTCATCTTATATTCATATGGAATACTATATTATTCGTAATGACTTCCTAGCTAAAGCACTCTGTGAAATCCTTATACAAAAGGCGAGTGAAGGCGTTGAGGTTCTCTTACTTTACGATGGTATGGGCTGCCTACGTACTTCTCGCTCTCTATTTAAAAAACTTAAAGCAGGTGGTGTCCAAGTTTGTGTATTCTTCCCACCTTTTATTCCCTATATCAATCTTCGCATTAATTATCGTAACCACCGTAAAATTTGTGTAGTTGATGGTGACGTTGCCTACACCGGTGGATTTAACATCGGTGCTGAGTATATCGGTTTAGATAAAAAAATGGGATATTGGCGTGATACTCATCTTCAGATTATAGGAAGCGCTGTACAAATGCTAGAATTGCCATTTCTACTAGATTGGCGTTTTGCCTCACCAAGTCATCATATCGACCTTGAAAAATACATTAGCTATCGCACCCCTAACCTAATAGGTAATACAGGTATTCAAGTGGTTACTAGCGGCCCAGATTCTAAGCATCCTTGTATTCGTAATGGCTATGTCAAAATGATTAACTCCGCCAAGCACTTTATCTATATCCAAACACCTTATTTCATTCCTGATGAAGGTGTCTTAACTGCCATCAAGCTAGCAGCTCTTTCTGGTATTGATGTACGTATCATGATTCCTAACAAACCCGATCACCTGTTTGTCCACTGGGCATCCTACTCCTATATTGGTGAAGTATTAGCTAGTGGCGCCAAATGCTACACTTATGAAAAAGGATTTCTCCATGCCAAAACCATTGTAATTGATGATGAGATATGTTCCGTAGGCACCTCCAACTTTGACATTCGGAGCTTTACACTAAACTTCGAAGTTAATAGTTTTATCTATGATAGCATTATTTCTGGTAGATTAGGTGAAATCTTTCATCAAGATCTCATGAACTGCAAAGAAATCACCTTGGAAGGCTATGAAAATAGAGGCTATATGATTAAATTCAAAGAATCCATCTCTAGGTTAGTAGGGCCTATCCTGTAATGCTAAATACTCTAATTAAAATAGACAGAGCTCGTAAGCCATTCTTTACGAGTTCTGTCTATTTTAGTCCAGCTATTATACCTCTATCATCAACTTCTCTAATATTTTTTTAATCTATACCCGTTATTTCTTTTAATAGTTCCCTTGTATAATCTTCTACATCCTTTGGCAATGATTTGATTTGTTCTTTTGTAAGATTGGGTACATCTATCATCTTACCTATATTCACATAAACCGTTGCCTTACCAATGCCTATTTGTCCACTCATTTCTAATACCTTATGTGTATTTTGAATAGCTATTGGTACAATAGGTACATTGGCTTTAATAGGTAGTTTAAAACTTCCAGCCTTAAACTCTCCCATTTCATCCCCTTTAGCTCGTGTTCCTTCCGGGAAAATCCCTACTGATTGTCCATGTTTAAGTTCATCAATTCCTTTTAAGATAGCTTGTAACGATTGTTTCATATCCTCTCTTGCCAAAAAGATACTACCTGTTGCGCTAAACCAATCCCCCATGATAGGAAATTTTTTCATTTCTTCTTTACCGATAAATATGCAAGGGTCATCAACTATAGTCGCAAAAACTGGTGCATCATACAGTCCTTTATGTGTAATCATATAGACTACTGGTCCTTCGACAGGTAAATTCTCTCTTCCCTTTACTTCAACAGTCGTCCCTGCTGCTTTAATCATTTTTCTACTTAAATCTTGTAAATAGCCATAAATTTTTTGTCTATATATTTTTTTTATCTGAGGGTCTAACTCTTTATTATCTACTCTATACTTTTTTCTATTTGAGAAATTAATCACATAATGCCATGCCATTACCCATAGCACACATACACCTCTAAACATCTTATCACTCCTTAATCTCTTCTGTATTCATTAAGCATGCTTTCTTTAAGGTGATACAGTTTATCTGATAAATCAACCGGTAATCTTTCTGGATTGATAAGTCTCTTATATTCATCCCATAAAGCTTCTAGCTCTACTGCTGCATAAGTTCTAATTTCCATAACGGACGGACTCTCATAAACCTTTTCTCCTGCTCTAAAGACAGGTATAAGTAGCTCTCTTATTGTATACGTCCCTGCTTGTAACTTCATTTTTTTCCATCTTGCACGGTGGTCACTAATAATCCAATCTTTAGATTCATCAAAGATTTCACCTTCAAGTGCTATAACATCTGCTTTAAGTTTACCTGTTTGTTTATCATATACTCTTACAATCTTTTTAATACCTGGATTAGTTACTTTAGCGGGGTTATCAGATACTTTAAGCTTGGCTTCATAACGTCCCTCCTGATTCATCTCTGCAGCTAACTTGTAAACTCCCCCAAAAGATGGACAATCATCTGAAGTAATAAGTTTTGTACCTACTCCCCAAAGAGTAATCTTTGCACCTTGCCTTTTAAGATCTGCAATAAGGTATTCATCCAGGTCACAAGATGCACTGATAATAGCTCCTTGATGTCCTGCTTCATCTAGCATAATTCTAGCTTTTTTAGAAAGATACGCTAGATCCCCACTATCTAGGCGAATACCAAACTTTTTAGACTCTATACCTGCCGCTTTCATCTCATCAAACACTTTAATGGCATTAGGCACTCCAGACCCTAAAGTATCATAAGTATCTACTAATAGTAGGCAGTTATCTGGGAATATCCTTGCATAAGTTCTAAATGCCTCAATCTCTCTTTCAAAACTCATTACCCAACTATGTGCATGTGTTCCCGCTACTGGCACTCCAAATTCTCTACCTGTCAGTACATTGGATGTCGCATGGCAACCACCAATCATAGCAGCTCTTGCTCCATACACTCCCGCATCAGGACCTTGTGCACGTCTTAAGCCAAATTCTAATACAGTATCTCCCTCAGCCGCTCTTACAACCCTAGCGGCTTTCGTTGCAATAAGACTTTGGTGATTGATAATATTAAGTAATGCTGTCTCTACAAATTGTGCTTCAAATATAGGTGCTGTTACCCTCATGAGTGGTTCTTCCGGAAAGACAATAGTTCCTTCTGGCACTGCATCAATATCTCCTGTAAATTTAAAATCTTTAAGATACTCTAAGAAGTCCTTACTAAATAAATTCAGAGAATCTAAATAAATGATATCCGCTTCCTCAAAGTGTAACTCCTCTATATATGCCATAGCTTGTTCAAGCCCTGCACAAATGGCATAACCATTTTTAGAAGGATTACTTCTATAAAACAAATCAAATGCTACAAGATGGTTATTTACGTCATTTTCATAATATCCTTGCATCATTGTTAACTGATAAAGGTCTGTTAACAATGTAAGGTTTCTATTGTTCATTTTTGAATCTCCTTATTTTGTTAGTTATTTTCTATATAAATATTATTTTCTTAATTATATCATATCCTAAGTCAAGTGTGACATATATTGGCTACGTATTATAGCTAACTTATTATGTTTTTATTTCGTTCTCTAATTAATAATAAAGTTTATCTAGCCAAAAATGTCCTAAGAGTCTAGCCAAACTCTTAGGACATTTTCAGGTTATATCTTATGCAGCATTAGGTAATGTCTCTTCTGCCTTATCAGTTTTTACATCTACTGTTTTAACTCTACCACTTAATGCTACACCTTCAGTACCTTTTTCTTGAAGATATTTAATAACAGCTTCGTCAAGGGCTGAAAACTCACCTAGTACTTTGTTATCCTTAAACATCGTATAATTATCTCCACCAGCTGCTGTAAAGTCATTTGTTGCTAGTAGATAAGTTTTAGTAAGGTTAATAGGTTTTCCACCTATTAATACTTCTGTAATACGACTTCCTACTTCCTTTGATGGATCAAAAGTATAAGTCATACCCGCTACATGAGCAAATCCACCATTAGCTTTTGGATATTCTTTTACACCTACTTCTAATGCATCTACAACTTCCTGACCTGTTACTTCCATTGTTACTGCTGTATTGCCAAATGGAAGAACTGTGATAACATCTTTTTTAGTCACATCTCCAGGTTCAATAGAAGCTCTAATGCCCCCACCATTTGTAAGTGCTATTTCTGCGCCTGTTACATGAAGTAAAGCGTTTGTAATAAGGTTCCCCATCGTTGTTTCACCTGTTCTTGCAAACTCTCTTTCCCCTTCAAGCTTCATATCTGTTTTGCCTACTACTACTTCTGTAATTTTATCAAAATCAGTCTTAAGTTCTGTAAGTGTTTTGACAACATCTGCATCTTCAATTAAAGTCATACCTTCTTGTTTATCTATAAGAGTCGGTACGATATCAAAGCTACCATCTTTTTTGATATAAATGTTTACTTGACCAACATTTTTATCATACTCTCCAGTTTGTACAATGACTGTATCATTAATAATTTTACCGTTTGGTAAAGCTGTATGGCTGTGTCCATCTACAATGATATCAATTCCTTTTACATTGGTTGCTACTTTTTCACTTGTATCATTACCTTCATGTACACCTAGATGAGCTAAAGCAATAATGATATCTGCTTTTTTCTCAAGCTCAGCCACCATTTTCTTCGCTACTTCTACTGGATCTTTGAAAGTAAGACCTTTTACATTGTTTGGATGTGTCTTGTATGTTGTCTCTGGTGTTGAAAGTCCAAAGATAGCTACCTTTTTACCTGCTACCTCTTTAATGATATAAGGTGTTAAAATTTCTTTTCCATCAGCCTTAACTACATTAGCTGAAAGAATTGGAAATTCTAGAAGTCCATCTAGTTCTACTAATCTTTCATATCCATAGTTAAAATCATGGTTACCTGCTGCCATAGCATCATATCCCATAACATTAAGAATCTTTGTCATGCTTTCACCTTTTGTTGTTGTTACTAAAGGTATGCCATGAAGTGTATCTCCTGCATCTAATACTAAAATATTATTTTCTCCATATACAGTTTTAAGTTCTTTAATTTTAGTAGCGACTCTAGTAAGTCCCATCCCATCATAGGTACCTGCTTCTATCTTTGTATGTGTATCATTTGTATGCACGATAGCCATATAATCGGTATAAGTCGGATGCAATCCAGCTTTAATTAAATCAGCTTCTGTAATAGCTTTTACATTTGCTGTACGTCCATCCGCTGACATTGGAATAGTAATTATTCCTTCATTAACAGCTTTTACCGCTATAGCTCTAAGCTCTTCATTCCAATTATTGCCTATAATAGACCAGTTATCATCAACTTCTGGTGTGATTGTTCCTTTTTTCTCGATATATTCTTTGATATAAGTTCTAAGTGCCTTTGGTGCAGACTCATAATAAGGCTGACCTGAAAGGATTTTTTCTCCATCTGGGCCAATTCCACTATAACGATAATCATTAATAGCAAGTTTAAGTACTGTATCATCTGCTAAAGGTTTTCCTTTATACATTACATTTGTAATTCTTTTACCTACTGGTTGACTAATATCAATTTGATAATCAACTCCATCAAACATATCGTAAGCATATCCACGTACATTAGCATTAAAGCTTACTGTTAAGTCTCCTGGTTTGTAAGTATTATAATATCCTGCTGACCACTCCATATAAGCTTTTAATTCTTTACCTGTTACTTCAACGCCTACTAGTGTATTGGCATATTGATAAATATCAAATACATTAGCAAAGTTAATATCTCCTTTGGGTAAATTAGCAGTTGGTTTAAAGAGTGCTGCCGCCGCAACATCAGCACCTGTCGCTTCTAATTGCACTTTATTAATAAGTTCAATTAGAGCTGTATCTTTAATTTGTCCTTCTGGAATTCCTTTGACCTGTGCTACGGGGTGGAAGTCATCTGTTGCTTTTCCAATTGTTCCTTCTAGGAAAGTAAGTGTTGCTTGATGATATGTATCTACATGCTTTTCAGCGGCTAAGTCAGACGTATAATCAGCAAGCTTTAAGATGTTAGAAGTTTTATTAGCAACTTCCCATTTACCATCTTTATTAGCTACTGTTAAGTCAAAACGTACAACTTCTCTATCTTTATAAGGCGCTGCTACTAATACACCATTTATTTCTTGTTTCTCTGTTTGATGATCATGTCCTGTTAAGAGCACATCAATCTCAGGACACCTCTGTGCTATAAGTTTAGCAGCATCTCCTCCATCTGCTTCGTGTCTACTATCAAGCCCTGCATGAGCTGTAGCAATAATAACATCTACTTTTTCCTTTTCTTTTAAAATCTTCACATATTTTGCTGCTTCATCAGCCATATGTTTGAATTCTAAATCTTTAATGCCTTGTTTATTTGCATCCCATCTAGGAATAGAAGGTACAGTAAGTCCTAAGACCGCTACTTTTACACCATCTATTTCTTTAATCATATAAGGCTCTACAAAGTTTTTCCCAGTTGCCTTCACATAAGTGTTAGCAGATAATAAAGGAAATTCTGCTTCCTTATCCATTTTTTTGATAAGATCTGTTCCAAAGTTAAACTCATGATTACCTAGTGTCATTGCATCATAACCAATGAAATTCATGATATCCATTACTGGATTAGGTTTACTTAAATCTGAGTTATATAAGTCATCTGTAAGGATTGTGCCTTGGATAGTATCTCCATTATCTATTACAAGTGTGTTTGGGTTTTCTGCTTTTGTTTGTTTGACGAGTGTCGCTACTCTAGCAAATCCGCTGTTTTCATAATCTTTTTGTGATTCATAAGACCAACTTGTTAGATTTCCATGCATGTCACTTGTGCCAAGTATCGTTAGTTTGACTTCTTTAGGTAATGTCTCTGCCGCAAATGTTGGAAATGATAACGCAAATACCATGACGAGTGCAAGTATCATACTCAGGTATTTCTTTCCTTGTCTTTTCATATTGAAAAGCCTCCCTTAGTTGATTTTATATAGGTACTATTGCCCCTATATATATCAGAATTATCTCATAATTAACATATTATTTCAATCTTTATTAATTTTTTGTTAATCTTTTCTATTTCTTATTTATATTGCTCTCCTCATGGGTATACTATATAATTATCACATCTAGTATACATAATTCATTTAAAGGAGGATTTAATATGTACGATTTAGTTATGCAATCCACAAAGTATATTCAATCTAGAGTAAGTAATAAACCTAAAGTAGCTGTTATCCTAGGCTCTGGCCTTGGTGATTTAGTTGATCTTGTAGAAGATATGCAGTGTATTGATTACGCTGATATCCCTAATTTCCCACAATCAACTGTAGAAGGTCACGCTGGAAAATTAGCCTTTGGTAAAATCAATGGTGTAGAAGTACTTCTTATGCAAGGACGCTTCCACTACTACGAAGGGTACACAATGAAAGAAGTCACTTACCCTGTTTATGTTATGAAGCAATTAGGTGTTGAAAAAATGATCGTTACTAACGCTTGTGGAGGTATTAATACAGACTTTAGTCCTGGTACTTTAATGCTTATCACAGACTTCATCAATCTTATGGGATCTAATCCTCTTATGGGAAAAAATGATGAGCGTTTTGGACCTAGATTCCCAGATATGTCTGAGCCTTACAAACTCGATTTAATCGCTAAGTCTAAAGCTATTGCAGATGAATTAGGTGTTGAATACAAAGAAGGCGTTTATGCTGGATTCATGGGACCATACTATGAAACAGCTGCTGAAATCAGAGCTTATGGCAGTTTAGGAGCTGATGCTATCGGTATGTCTACAGTGCCAGAAACAATCGTTGCTAACTACTTAGGCATGGATGTACTTGGTATTTCTTGTATCACAAACATGGCAACAGGTATTCAGCAATGCAAGCATTCTCACAAAAGAGTAGTGGAGACAGCTCAAAGGGCTGCTGTTAACCTTTGTAAGTGGGTTGCTGGTATTATCGAGGATATGGGAAAATA
>JAVVPO010000063.1:0-3267 GCA_036655715.1 Cellulosilyticaceae bacterium
ATTTTTACACTTGTCAAATCCCATAGAATTTTCTGTCGTCATCCAATTATATGTATCCTTAGACGCTATATGCCACTTCCCTATATACCCTGTTTCATACCCTACTTCTTTTAACACATGTGCAAACGTTATTTGATCTTTTGCCAAACCTTCTCCATTACGATACACACCATGTGCATGAGGATATCTCCCTGTTTCAAAACATCCTCTAGATGGAGTACATACAGCACTCGGTGTGTAGAAATTATTAAATTTCGTCTCATATTCGCATAAAGAATCAATATAAGGTGTTTGTACTTCATCGCCACCATAACAACTTAATGTCCACTTAGCTTGTTAATCAGTCTGAATAATTAATAGATTTTGTTTCTCCATTTTTCCCCTTCCTTATTTTTTTTAAATTATAATGCTATATTACTACCTCTTCTTGATAAGCCATACTCATATTACCTTCTTCATCAAACACTAATGGTAATAATACATAGGATGATTCAAAATAGCCTTCTGTTCCGCCCCACCTATCACCTATATAAAGGTACTGATCTTTTTCTTTATCTATATCCATTACACAGGTAGGCTGACTTCTATAAGTTGTCTCGTCTCCTATATTCCTCAAGTTACTCCATCTTCCATCTATGGCATTAGCTACCGCATAGGTTGATTGGTTTGGACTCCATCCTGTACACCCTGAAGTTAACATATAATATAAGTCATTTCTCTTAAATACTGTTGGAGCCTCCCTATATTGTCCCGGCCACAATGTCTTCACATGCTCATCTATAGCTAAATAATCCTCTGATAATCTATAAATATGTATATCCGCATTATCTCGTGCTGTAGATATAAAAT
This sequence comes from Cellulosilyticaceae bacterium, assembly GCA_036655715.1. Classification (GTDB taxonomy): domain Bacteria; phylum Bacillota; class Clostridia; order Lachnospirales; family Cellulosilyticaceae; genus JAVVPO01. The sequence continues at coordinate 850 of JAVVPO010000063.1, forward strand.
AAGCTGTTCCATTCTCTTCTTTAAACAATGTACAATCCCTAGACATATGTCCTATAGGATTAAAACTACCTAAGTAAACATAGTCTCCATCTATTGTGTCACAGACTGCCACGGCACATCTTGCCTCCCTATAGTCAGCCGGCCTCTCCCAATGCATCCACATAACAAATTTTTGTGTTTTATCATTATAGATTACCTTTGGTCTTTCTATATTACACCCTATACCTATTTCAGCAACTTCACTCTCTATTTCTAGTTCATACTTTGTACGTACATAGTGCTTATTACTTGTTGAGTCTAATGTTAAGATATGATTTCTAAATTCCCAATCCTGCAAATCATTAGATCGGTAGCAAGACACTTTATTTCTTCCTGTTCTATCTTCGCCTATCCAATAGTAATACCCCCCATGCTTAATAATATGCCCCCCATGTGCATGTAGCACATCACCATTTATATCATAATTTAATAATTCGTTATTATGTTTCATTTTCTAATCCTCCCTCTCTTTTTTTACATAATGCCAATTTTTATTATATGTATCATTCTTTTATTCAAATAAAGCGGGTATTCTACAAATCCAGTTCTACTACCCTTAATCCGTATCTCTTAGCAATCTCCAAAGCCTCGCCAATACTAGCTCCCACATCCTCAGGCCTATGTGCATCTGAATTAGCTAGTACTCCAATGTCATACTGTGCTCCTAGCTCCCAAAACTTATCCCATGGATACATATGCCTTATGCCTTCTGCTGTTTCTATCTTAGGTTTTCTCAGCCCATACCCGTTAATCTCTAGAGGTACTTTCAAATCCTGGGCAGCGCTGAAGATATATCTTGAACACGCTTTAGCTTCTTCATCCCATTCAGAATAAAAACAGCCAAACACATCTGGATGTGCAACAAAAGTAAATAGCCCCGTTGCCATCCCCTTAACTAAGTACTCTGCATAATGTTTTAATTCTTCTTGATTACTTCTTAACTCACCACCAAGATTCCATGGTGCTTCCCCATTAGGCCCTAGTACATGTCCTGCTAAAATAAGATAATCCATATTATTTTTTTCCAGAAGTTCTTCCTTATAGAAAGACTTAAAACACTCTACATACTCACATTCCAGCCCCTTAAGTACTCTGATATCTGTAAATATTTTTTGAGCTACTTCTATCTCCTTACAATAATCCTCTAGCTCATCCATATGTAACCTTACCTCTAACCATCTATTATCCGGAAAAGGTGTATGTTCTGATATCCCTAATACTTTGATCCCCTGTTTAACTGCTGACTCCACGTATTCATTTACCGTTCCTACTGCATGTTTGCAACGATAAGTATGTGTATGATAATTTTTCATTTAGTTTTCCCTTCACTTAATAATCTATTTTATTTATTAACTACTATTTTAGCCTATTTGTTTTCTATAATAAACAGATAAATTTAAATTAAAAAAATATTTCTACTTATAAATAAACCACCTAAAATAAAGAATCTCTCAATACTCTCTCTTAGGTGGACTATATCATTCATTTTCACTTATCTTATCTATAAGGTTTTAGCATACTTAATTAATAAATCTCTTACATTACTAGCGGTATACTTTCCACTTATCCATATTTCAGGGCTACTTATAATTTTCTTATTAACAAGCTCTACTACTCCACCCAGCTTACCTAAAAGCGCTGGAATGTATTTCAAATCCATATTCGCTGTATTACTCCACATTGCAGCATCAATACCTATACCTTTTAAAATCATTTTGTTAACTGAATTTTTAAGATCTACGTCTTCTATTTTTAGAGAAACTTCTTTTTTAAAGACTATGAAGTCAGCTTCATTATTTACCCAATAAAGTGGGCATGGCTTTCTATATCCATTACTTTTAGGCACATCATAATGCCTTATAATATCTGTCATTGGATTTAACTTATATCTCATGCAAATATCTGCACATAGTGCTACTAGGCTTGTTCTTGTTAAATCATTAAATTTTCCATCATTCTTTGGATGACAGTTTTCTATACTGATACTATAGCTATTAGCATCATATGTGGCATAAGCTACTTCGTTTTCTGGAATACATCTAATAATTTCCCCCTGAAGCCCAATGATGTAATGACTTGAAGCATATACCTTACTATCTTTAAGTGTTTCAAAATAGTTTCTGTTCGCAATAGCTGTTGAACTTGGATTGCCTACATAGTGGACAGCTATTGCCCTCACTTTCTTCAAGGGTATACCTGGTCTTGAATAGGAATTAGGTGTTAATAAATGCTCTTTAATTTGTAATGCCATTTTACTTCACTCCTTTAGTCATATTTCCTCATAGCCATTATATGTTCACCTTTTCTGCAAAGTTCTATTTTTCAACACGAAAAAATGCCTCTCTGCATGACAGAAAGACCCCATTTCATTATACAATA
>JAVVPO010000063.1:3367-14782 GCA_036655715.1 Cellulosilyticaceae bacterium
TTCAATTACTCAGTAGCTTAACTCACTTAAATCTATATCACTCTAAGCCTCCGCACTAGACTATAGAGTATTTTCTCTAGATACTTATCTCTTAGTAATTACCAAGGGGGAAGATCATTCACTTCTAAAACAAGTATCTAGTCTATGTAGAATCTAACACTCTTCTTATACCTAGCCGGCATAAATATAAGCCTCTGTGTTAACCTCTACATATAGGTAGATAACCCATAGGTACCCAAGTGTGTCACTTTTTTTGATTATTTTTTCATTTTCGGCAGATTGACTAGCTTTTTATGAAAAATTTCTATAATAATTTCCCACAAAAAAATAGCATAAGTCCTCTCCAAAAGAGATCACCTATGCCATTTTATTTCTTAAAGATAATCATTTTCTTGCATTTTTTTAATTTCTCTTTTTCTTTTAGTCATTAATCCACCTATACGACCTGTTTCTTTTGGTGTAAGGCTCTTCCATCCATCTACTTGAACTTGGTCTAATAAACCGAGTTCCTCCGCTATTTCTAGTTTGAGTTTGTCGTCTGAAGATAATGCATCAAATAATTTTTCTTTTGTTTCTTTGTTATTCATAAAAATTCCCCTTCCTTTATCTACATTCTATTTATTTAAGTATGCTTCCATTTGTGCTAAACTATACACCCTTCGCCTACTTTTTAATTTTTGTATATAAATCAATATTTTTATTGACTTTGTATTATTCAAATGTTATTATTTTAAAAAATCAAATAATTTAATTTATGTAGAGGTGCGGAACTTATTAGTATGTATTTTGATTCTTGCAAGAGAATATGATAAATACGGAAAGGAATTTCTGCCGAAGAGAATAGCCCCTTGCAATGCCTTTCTCTGGGTGTGCAGTGAATAACTGTACAACTGTCATCTTTTCTTGTAGAATAAGATGGAGTGCTACTGTGTATAGGATTACTATACTATTTATAGAGAATATGCTCTATAAATTTAGGTGTAACTATAACTGTAGCCAGCTTCTACCGAGCTGGTTTTTTTATTATCTCAATTACTATTTTAGGGAGGATTATTATGAAAAAAATTAACTTAGCAGTAGTAGGTGCTACTGGAATGGTAGGACGTACATTTCTAAAAGTCTTAGAAGAAAAAAACTTACCAATTGAAAACTTTTATGTCTTTGCTTCTGCACGTTCTGCAGGCCAAACAATCACTTTTAAAGGCAACTCATATACTGTACTAGAACTTACTGAAAACAGTTTTAAAGACCATCAAATAGATATTGCTTTATTCTCCGCTGGCGGCGGTACTAGCCAAAAGTTTGCTCCTATTGCAGCTGAAAGTGGCTGTATTGTAGTAGATAATAGTTCAGCTTGGAGAATGGACCCTACTGTACCACTTGTTGTTCCTGAAGTAAATGCTGAAGATATTAGAAATCATAAAGGTATTATTGCAAATCCTAACTGCTCTACTATCCAAGCTGTAGTTGCACTTAAACCACTTCATGAATACTATGGTATCAAGCGAATAGTCTATACTACATTCCAAGCTGTTTCAGGCGCTGGTATGGGAGGCTGGAACGATTTAGAAGAAGGTCTTAAAGGTAATGCACCTAAAAAATTCCCTCACCCTATCGCGAATAACTGTATACCTCACATCGATGTATTTTTAGATAATGGTTATACTAAAGAAGAAATGAAAATGGTTGAAGAAACACGCAAGATTCTTCATGATGATTCTCTTAGAATCACTTCTACTACTGTTCGTGTCCCTGTATTCAATAGCCATAGTGAAAGTATCAACGTTGAATTTGAGAAATCTTTTGAACTTGATGACCTTGTAAATGTACTTACACGGGCACCTGGTATCATTATTCAAGATGATCTTAACAATGATATCTATCCTCTTGCAATTCATGCAACAGGTCACGACGAAGTCTTTGTTGGACGTATTCGCCGTGATGAAAGTATTGATAACGGAGTAAACTTATGGGTTGTTGCAGACAACATCCGCAAGGGAGCTGCTAGCAATGCTGTTCAAATTGCTGAGTGGATTATAGCAAACATACTATAAATCGAAAGGATGAAAATGATGGCTATTTTTGAAGGCTCAGGTACTGCTATTATCACTCCATTTCACGTCGATGGCAGTGTTAACTTTGGTAAATTAGAAGAATTAATTGATTTTCAAATAGATAATCATACAGATGCTCTCATTATTTGTGGTACAACTGGTGAAGCTTCTACTATGTGTGATGAAGAACATCTTGAATGTATCAAAATCGCTGTAGATAGAGTTAACGGCAGAATTCCTGTTATTGCAGGTACAGGTAGTAACGATACAAGACATGGTATATCTTTAACAAAAAATGCTGCCCGTCTTGGAGCTGATGCTTCTTTACAAGTTACTCCTTATTATAATAAAACAACACAAAGAGGGCTTATAGAGCACTTTAAAGCAATTGCAAATAGTGCAGATATCCCTATGATTCTGTACAATGTGCCAAGTCGTACAGGTATGAATATTACTGCCCAAACAGCTTATGAGCTTTCTAAGTATGACTTCACGATAGGTCTTAAAGAAGCTAGTGGTAACATCTCACAAGTGGCTCAGATAGCCGCTATGTGCGGAGATAGCCTTCCTATTTATTCTGGTAATGATGATCAGATTATTCCCATCTTATCTTTAGGTGGTAAAGGTGTTATCTCTGTACTTTCTAATATTGTTCCACAAGAAACCCATGATCTCGTTCACCTCTATCTTAATGGTGAAACAAATAAAGCGCTTAAACTTCAACTAGATTTCTTACCGCTTATTGATGCACTATTTTGTGAGGTAAACCCTATTCCAGTTAAAGAGGCTCTAAACCTTATGGGTTATGAAGTAGGTCCTTGTAGACTACCTCTTAATACAATGGAATCTTGTAACAAAGAAATTTTAAGAAATGCTCTTATAAAGAGTAAACTTTTAGGCTAACATTTATATAGAAAGGGTGAAGCACATGACAAAAATATTAATGCACGGTTGTAATGGTAAAATTGGGCAAGTTATTACTCGCATAATCTCTAACTATCCTGAACTTGAACTAGTAGCTGGAGTAGATCCAAACATTTCTATTCCAAATAATTTTCCAGTTTTTTCTAATATTAACGAATGTAACGTAGCTGTAGATGTGATTATCGACTTTTCAACAGCTAAAGCTGTAAAACCTTTACTAGAATACGCTATGAGAAGAAATATCGGAGTTGTTGTCTGTACAACTGGCTTATCAGAAGATGATATAGCCTTCCTTGACTCTGCTAGCTCAAAAATTCCTGTCTTCTTCTCAGCTAATATGTCCTTAGGGGTTAATCTACTGATTAATCTTGCAAAAAGAGCAACTGAAATCTTATCAGATAGTGGTTTTGATATCGAAATTATAGAAAAACATCATAATCAAAAAATCGATGCACCTAGTGGCACAGCTCTTGCAATAGCAGATGCTATTACAGACACCCTAGATGAAAAATACGAACTGTGCTATGATAGATCCACAGTGAGAGAAAAAAGGCCAAAACATGAGATAGGTATTCATGCTATCCGTGGTGGTACTATTGTAGGAGACCACGATATTATTTTTGCGGGTACTGATGAAGTTATTACTTTATCTCACTCAGCTTCTTCAAAAGAAGTATTCGCAGTCGGCGCGCTAAAAGCAGCCAAATTCTTAGATAACAAATTCCCAGGACTTTATAATATGGGTCATTTACTTGATCAGTAAAAAAAGGATGCATAATGCATCCTTTTTTTAATACTCTATTCCTTTTCTAGCCATAATCCCCTCATTCATAGGATGTTTAACAGGCTCTATCTTACTAATATAGGCTGCCCTCTGGGCTACTGATTCTGGTACATCTCTTCCTGTAAGCACAAGTTCTACCTGGTCTGTTTTACCATCTATTAGTTCACAGAGTTCCTCCTCGGTAACAAATCCACCTGAAATCGCACCAAATATCTCATCTAATATGAGTACATCACATTCTTCAGTATCCATAACCTTCTTAGCAAATTTAATAGCCATTGCTATTTCATTTTTAAGTTCAGCCTTTTCTTCGTCTGTTAGGGTCCAAGTAAAACCTCTTCTCTTTTCAAAATGAAAAACTTTAAAATAAGGCTCTAAGTTTTTTAAAGTTTCACACTCTCCTGTGTTATCATTCTTTAAAAACTGTATCATGATTACTTTTAGTTTACTTCCTATAGCACGTATACCAAGTCCTATAGCTGATGTCGTCTTACCTTTACCATTTCCACAATAAATTTGTACGAGTCCTTGTTCCATACTGATCACCTCTTCTTAATTTCTTATTATATTTCAAAATACTGTCCATATTTTTTGAAGTACGCTTTTTTTTCTCTATAATTAGGCATAATTTTTTCAATATCTCTCCAAAAGTCCTTACTATGATCAAAGTGTCTCAGATGCATTACCTCATGAAGCACTACATACTCTATACAACTTAAAGAAGCACACATAAGCTTAATATTATAAGATAAATTACCTTTAGATGAGCAACTCCCCCACCTGGTTTTTTGTTTACGTATAGTCACCTTATTACAAGTGACCCCTACTAGTATAGTATATTTCTGGGTTAACTGTGCAAAAAGAATCTTAGCTTCTTCTCTAAGATAGGCTTCTAGTAATGCCCTTATACACTCATCGCCTTCATAGCAAGATCTATAAAAATAAAAAATATCATCTTTATACTCTACTCTAGCATTCCCATTTGTTGCCTCCAAAATACAGATATCTCGGTACTCTCCTAAATATAATATTTTTTTATTCTGTACCCAATCATTCCGAGAAGCTTTTTGTTTTTTTTTCGTAATAGTTTGTTCAATCCATGCTTTATTTGTTTTAATCATATCTTCTATTTGTTCTTGATTGACATAATAAGGAGCTTTTATGATTATATTATAGTCTTCATCTAATGTTATACTAATAGATTTTCTTTTTTGTCTTATTATTTTATACATATTGCCTCCCTACCTACAAATTATATACTACAACTAACTATTTTTCTATATAGAATATAAAAATGAGTAGAAGCCCCTAATCTTCTACTCATTTTTATATTCTATATTAATCTTCTTTATTATCTTCTTCTTTATTAATATTTTCTTTATTAGTATGCTCTGCAATTTCCATCTTAGATATAGAGATTTCATAAGCTGTTTTACTCATAACTTCGCCTGATTCTAATTTCTTTTGGTATTGTCTACTTTGAATCCTGCCCCATACTTGTATGTTGTTACCAGTGTGTAAGTTTTGTGCATACCTTGCATTCCTTCCCCAAGTAATACATGGTATGTAATCAGATTTATGATAAGACCTATTAACTGCTACCAATATATCTGTAATTTCTCTTCCAAATGGTGTTGTACGATACACAGGCTCCTTACATACAAATCCATTAAGATAGATATAATTTTTATTTTTTTGCATTTCTTGTTCAGCAACTTCTTTTATTTCTAAAGCAAAAATAGTAAGGACTAATCTATTTTTACCTTCCTCGTACTGGTTATAAGATCTAAACTGACCTACTATATCTAAAGTTTTTCCCTCTATATTTCCTAGTGATGGTAATAATCTTTCGGATATAGTAACTGGCAATATATCTGCTGAGTCACTAAGTCTTGGGACCTCTAGGTCAAAACTATAGAATCCTTCTCCATATACCTTATGGCTGTATCTCATATCACTTACAGCCTTTCCTACAATGAGTACCTCGTTATTTTCTAATATGTGTTCCACCATCGTCACACCTCTCCCTTATCCTCTTTTTGTTCTTTAACAGCTTTATCTGTCTTTATTATTTATATTATTGCCTGTACAAATTTATACCTATTTTTATATTTAAGGGAGATAATCATTCTATATTTATGCCATATAGCAGCATAGTTGCTACTCCTGCTAACATACCTTCTACATTATCCCCTTCTGAATGTATACAAAACTCTCTGGGGCTACCTACTTCTCCTTTGAATGATGGCATACAATTTTGTATGCAGCATTGTATATTCATATCTCCTTCTAAATTTTTTTGTGCACTTGATGCCGAGATATCCGCAGCTTTACTCCATCCATAAGTAATATATTCTGCTCTTTTAAATTGATAAGTATCAGGAATAATATAAAAGTCAGATTGAATGCCTTGCAAAATTTTACGGTTAAAATAAGCTTTATTATTCATCATTTTTTTATTATGCATTTTGGGAGCAAATAAAACAGCTATATCAAATCTAATATTTTCATAAATTGCTTTTTGAAGTCCTTCTTTATTTAATTCTAGCAGTAAGAGATCTATTGTTTTACTTTGTTTTAACTCATTAATATATTCTTTCAGTCTAATTCTTTTGTTATTTTTATAAATAATATTATCTTTAGGAGAAATACCCAATGCTTTGATACCTTCTTTTAAGCTTGTATCATAAATAAATTCCACTGTTTGTTCGCTACTTTCCAAGACATTTGCTACTGCAATAGTAATCATTGAAATCTCTCCTTATGTAAGTGGTATAGTATTATTATTATTATATTTTTTACTATTATCATAAATTTTATGTCAAACAAAGTTTGGTAAGATTACACAAGCATATATAGATGTATATTTTCACTATCATACTATATCTTGTATATCAAGCCTTGATTTATTATTTATAGTATGATAAATTTAACTATCTACTACTAATAATTATTAGTAATTTATATTCTAGGAGGAATTTATAATGGTATTAAAAGAACTTCTTACCTCACATTTTACTCACAATTTAAATACATCATCTGTCTATGATTTATTCTCATGGCAAAAAATAAATGTTGAACTAAAAGATTATTCTACTGGTAGGATTATTATACATATGGAAGACTTAGAATTCCCTGCTCAGTTCTCACAAACAGCTTGTGACATTATAGCAAGTAAATATTTTAGAAGAAGTGGTGTCCCTGGGGAAAAAGGCATGGAAACTTCTTTCAAGCAAGTTGTTCACCGTATGGTAAGTTTTTGGGTTAATGCGGCACTTGATGAAGGACTTATTTCTTTAGAATCTAAGGAAATAGTCTACAACGAATTAGCCTATATGATGCTTGCTCAAATGTGGGCACCGAATAGCCCTCAGTGGTTTAATACAGGCCTTAAATTAGCCTATGATACCCATGGCCCAGCTCAAGGTCATTATTACTTTGATGAAAGTCTAGGTCATTCTGTACTCTCAAAAGATGCCTACACACGTACACAAGGTTCTGCTTGCTTCATTGTAGGTGTTGAGGATTCTCTTCTTGGTGATAAATCTTTAACCGATCAACTTGCCACAGAAACAAGACTCTTTAAATATGGCTCAGGTGTTGGTTCAAACTGGTCAAGCATCCGTGCATCAGGCGAACTTCTCTCTGGAGGTGGTAAATCCTCTGGTCTTATGAGTTTCCTAAAAGTATTTGATCGTAATGCAGGAGCTATCAAATCAGGCGGTACTACAAGACGTGCAGCTAAGATGAATGTCCTTGATATCAACCATCCAGAGGCTTTAGCGTTTATTAACTGGAAGACCCGCGAGGAAGATAAAGTACGTGCACTTGGTAAAATGGGTTATAATACACACTTTGATGGTGAAGCTTATGAGACAGTTTCTGGACAAAACGCAAATAACTCTATTCGTGTAACAGATAAGTTCATGGCTTCTACTGATGATAAAGATGCTGTTACAGAATTTATCAATCGTCTAGACGGTACTGTAGCTAGTACTATGAACACCCTCGAACTTTATGAGCAGATTTCTACAGCGGCTTGGAGCTGCGGCGATCCTGGTATTCAATTTGATGATACCATCAACAGCTGGCACACTTGCCCTGCTGGTGAAACAGGGGATCTAACCGATAAAAAAAATCGCATTAATGCAAGTAATCCTTGCTCTGAATATATGTTTTTAGATGATACGGCTTGTAACTTAGCAAGTATTAACATTGTCAAGTTCTATGACTGCGAGACTGGTAAATTTGATTTAGAAGGTTATCTTCACTGTATCAAGATGGTTCAAATCGTATTAGAAGCAACTATTCACCACGGGCAATTCCCCACAGAAGATATTGCTAGAAAGTCCTATCATTTTAGAACCACAGGTTTAGGTCTTACTAATATGGGCGCTTTATTTATGCTTATGGGCTTACCTTATGATAGCGAAGAGTCTCGTATGATTGGCGCTGGACTTATGAGTATCCTAACAGGCTATTCTTATCATACTTCTGCTTTATTTGCCAAAGAGGTTGGACCCTTTACTTACTTTGGCATCAATAAGCTTCACATGATGAAAGTACTCCGTAACCATGCTATTTGTAGTGAGTATAGCAAGGAAGATACCACTTACTCTGAGCTAAACTACTCACCTGTTACGATTAATCATTCGGTACTAGAAACTCTTGGTTTAAGTACTCTTTCACAAACTGTCAAAAAAGTTTGGGCAGATGCTTTACTCCTCGGTGAGGAGTATGGTTTTAGAAATGCTCAAGTATCTGTTCTCGCACCTACTGGTACCATTGCTTTTGCTATGGACTGTGCAACAACTTCTTCTGAACCATTCTTTAGCCATGTCGCTTATAAGAAATTAGTAGGTGGTTCTGCAATGGAAATTGTTAACCCTGTTATTCCTGCTGCACTTAAAAAACTTGGTTATTTAGAAGAAGAAATTAGGGATATCCTAAACTACATCCTTCGCAAAGAAGAAACAGAGGGTTATAGCGTTCTTATTGATGGGAAAATTGAAGGTGCTCCTCATTTAAAAGAAGAACACTATAGTGTTTTTGATACAGCAAACAGATGTGGCTCTGGCTCTCGTTACATTGCACCTAGTGGTCACGTCAAAATGATGGCAGCTCTCACACCTCACGTTTCAGGAGCTATCTCTAAGACAGTTAATCTACCTTATGATGCTACAGTATCTGATATTAAGGATATTTATAAACTCTCTTGGGAATTAGGTGTAAAAGCTATTGCGCTCTACAGAGATGGTTGCAAAGCAAGTCAGCCACTAAGTAGTACTATAAGTGATACAAAATCTACTACATTAGAAGATTTATCTTATGAGGAACTTTTAACTTTTGCAAAACACGCCCAGACAAATCCTAAACTTCTTAGGGTAAAGCCTACTGGTATCCGTGGTGCTCATGTTCACGAAGCTGAAATAGGTGGCCTCAAACTTTATATCACCGTATCTTTCTATCCTAATGGCACACTAGGAGAAATCTACGTATCCGCTGGTAGACAAGGCTCCTTAGTAAAAGGTCTATTGGATAGTATCTCTACAACAGTTTCTGAAATGCTTCAATACGGTATCCCACCAAAAAACATTGCACGTATGTATAGAGGACAAAAATTCGAACCAAGTGGCTTTGTAAATGGTCATCCTTATATCAAAATGGCTGATTCTATTTCAGATCTTATTAGTAAGATTATTGATATTGAACTTGGAGACTTTTCCTATTGCCAAATAAAACCTACAGAAATGACTAAAGAAATACTATCGTCTGGTATAGATTCCTCTATTTTAACCCATACTGAATCTATCACACTTTATGGTGAAACTTGTCCTACTTGTAAAAGTAGTCGTCTTGTAAAAAATGGGACTTGCAAAGTTTGCCAAGAATGTGGATCAACTACTGGATGTAGCTAACTTTTCAAATTAAATTCTCTTGTATATAGAAAAATAGTCACTCTTTCCCTATATGTGAATATGATATATTAGGCATTGAAATTGACACCTTAGTTGCATCGTAATACAAAGAGAGGCGAATCCTCATGTATCAAGTGCCCAGCAATGAAGCTATTAATTCTCTCAAAAAAGAACTCTGTGATTTACTTATAAAAAATAACTATAATTTATTGGCACCCGAAGTTTTAGCTATAAGCATTAAACTAGACCGAAAATTACTCCCTATTTTTAAAAAGCAACTTGATTTTTACAACTATTTTAGTAGTACCCTATAATATGACATAGTAGTTATACGCATGTATAGCTTTGTATAAAATAAAACAAAGGGCATTTCCTTCAGGAAAATGCCCTTTGTTTTATTCTGCTTTATATTGTCTTCCCGTATGATCAATCGTATAATTCTCTTTTATAATCAGTTCAGATATAGGCACTATAGTATATCCTTTATCCACTAATCCTTTTAGTATAGGCTCAAGAGCATTCTTTGTATGCTTTGTCCCATTATGAAGAAGGACAATAGAACCATAGGTAAGATTTTTATGAGTAAGCACCTTATCTATCATAGGCTGTAACCCATATTCCTTCCAATCTAGTGAATCTACATCCCACTGAATAGTATAGTATCCACTTTCATTGGCCGCAAGTATAACCTCATTATTATATTCGCCATATGGAGGTCTATAAAGGTCCATAGACTCACCTGTAATTCTCCTCACAATTTCATGAGCTTCCATCATATCCTTTTTGATGTCCTCTTTACTCATTTGAGTTACATGAGGATGCCTACTTGAGTGGTTCCCAATATCATGCCCTCTTTCTGCAATAAGCTTTACTTTCTCTGGATATTTCTTCGCCCAGTCTCCTACTATAAAGAAAGTTGCCTTTGCATTATATTTATCCAGCGTGTCAAGAATCTCTTCCACATCCTCTGCTCCCCAAGCTACGTCAAAAGTTAAAGAAATAAGTTTTTCCTTTGTATCTACTGAATAAATAGGTAGTAGCCTTTTGGTACTTGCTTCTGCCACTTGGTTAAATACATTTATCGTATGATTTCTTGATAGGGTACAAATATTCCATACAGTTAAAACACCTATTAATACTAGAGCTATCTTCATTCTATTTTTAATTATTTTTTGCAATCCATTCCCTCCTTTGATAAAAATATATGCTTGTCTTCTTTAACACATATAATTATCTTTCATTATTTGAAGGGTTTTTATACTCTATTTATTTACTTGAATTTTGACAGACAAAAAAGTCGCCATATATTAATATGACAACTTTTTTATTTATTATAATATTACTTTATAGAACTCTTTTATACCCCATAATAGGTGGCATTCCTCTTAAATCAAGTGGATCAATCTTTACACCGTGCGATGTACTTGCATGAATAACTTGGCTATCTCCCATGTAAATCCCTACATGTGTTACACTGCTACCATATCCATAAAATACAAGGTCCCCTGCTTGTAAATCTGCTTTTTTCACTTTTGTTCCATTACTTGAATATTGGTCTGCTGATCTTCTTTTAAGACTAACATCAAAGTTTTTTAATACTTGTGAAGTAAACCCAGAACAGTCAACGCCTTTTGTCAGGCTATTTCCTCCATAAATATAAGGTGTACCAATAAATTGTTTTGCATACTCAATAACTTCTTCACCTTGTGATTTTTTAACTTCTTCTTTTACTTCT